>NZ_CP010804.2:855000-1155000 GCF_000590865.3 Candidatus Liberibacter asiaticus | reverse complement strand
AATATGTTGCACCAAATCATCAATGGAAGTTACGATAGTATTAGCTAACGGATTGCATGTCATATTTATTCCTTTACATAAGAACTAAAGAGCAATATTAAACCGATAGGGATGACTAAAATGTGCATTCGTTTCAGTACCAATCACCACAAATCGCTTGAACTAAAGCCATAGCTGCAACTGCTGCAGTATCAGAACGTAGAATTCTCGGACCTAGAGAAAGAGGGGTGACAAAAGGAAGAGAATGCAGTGTTTCTTTTTCCTCAGAATGGTATCCTCCTTCTGGGCCAATGAGAATTGCTACGTTTGGAATATGCGCAATTGCGTGAAGTTTTTCTAAAGAGTTCTCTGAACCGCATGTTTCATCTGCAAAAACTATCTGACAATTGTGATCCCAATTTTTTAGTAGAAACTCTAGTGTAGTTGGGGGATATATAAAGGGTAACGTGAGAATATCGCACTGTTCTGCAGCACTAATTGTATATGTGCGTACACGATCCATATTATAGTGTGTGTTTTGTGTGTAGCGGGTGATGACAGGACGAATTGCTCCCATTCCCATCTCAACTGATTTTTGAATCATATAATCAAGGCGATTGGTTTTAATTGGGGAAAAGATATACTGTACATCAGATTGCTTAGTTTGAGATCTGCTCTGATATTCCACTTTAAATCTAATACTTTTACCTACATACGAAATCTTACTCAACCACTCTCCATCCTTGCCGTTAAACAGTAAAATATTATCACCTTCTTTCATTCGCAATACATGGGCAAGATAGTGATATTGATCTCCACTTGCTTTGCCTTGAGTTTTAATACACAAAGGAAAATCGACAAACAAACGCTTAAGGTGGGAATGTATTTTCATCAGTAAATATATTTCAAACGTAACAGAAAATATCGAAGAAGTATGGCATAATAAATAAAATATCTATAATTGGCATCAGGGTATCATTTTTTCTTCAAAAAAAATATTTAATTAATATGATATGGAATATATATTTTTTGGATTTTGCAATACTAGAGGGAATAATCAGTATTATCTGTTTATATGAATTGTATTAGCATCAGTAAGCAACTAAGAGAATCTTGAATATTTAGCTTGATTAGTGAAATTTTTATTCCTTGTTGTCGGAAAAGGCTCAGATTTATGAGATTTTCTGAAGATTGAAACAAAGAAGAATGTAGTTGTGAAGCGGGTGTACGAATTTTTAAGGGCATATTGGATAGAAAAAAGCCATATTATAGTGCAGATAAGATATCTGAATCAAGAATTTTTTCCCTAAAGTATGCAGATCATATTTTCTATTGTTGTATGATATTTATCGGTGTTATCGATGGGGTAGTGAGATCAATTTCTAGTTTGTGTTTTCCGTATTTTTGAAATAGTGTGCCATTTTGAGAGTATCGAAGAATTCATTTATATATTAATCATATTAATTAATGAGATTTACATATTATTTGTTGTTTAATAGTGCGATTGGTTGGAGGTAAAAACTATTGTGCCGTTATGGGTAAATTTTTCCTGCATTATTTCTGTTTTTGTGTCAAATGTTGTTTTTTATTACTTATTGATGGACATGAGTATGTTAAGTAAGTTTTTTCAGAAATTAAACTACTTAAATGTGGAGTATAGGGTACTTTCTAAAAATCTCTCTCTGCTATTTTCTCAAGGTTTTTATTTCCATGACCGCATTACAAGGGTAAGCATTGTAGTTCTCGTGTTTTTCGTTGGCATCTTGGTTGGAAAGATTTTAAGATTCTACTTTTGGATTGCCTAGGAAGTGAAGAGTCGTGACCTCAATATGTTGCAAAAAAAGAATCAAGATTTTCTTTTGCTGTTTTGCTATTATCTAGTTTATTCAATTGAAAATTTGCCGATAAGACACAATATTTTCCTTGTGCACCGCACGTTATAATAAGAGAGAAAATTTGTGGAAGGAAAGATATTTTTTGTAGAGGTATTGAAGAGAATAAAGTAATAGCGAATACTCTTCGCCACACCGCTTGGTGGTTATGGCTTCTTGTCATACAAAATAAGATTGTTTTGGAGGATAAAGGTGCGGAGATTCCAGAAAACTTCCTATAGGGAACTTCTATGAATGCGATTTAAGAATATTAGATTCTTTATTATGATAGTTTTCTAAGGTTTCTTTTTAGATATCAAGCAATTAATTAATTAATTAATTAATATAGATGATGCTTCTTTCAAGGTAGTAGTCTATCTAGTCAAGGACGCAAATCCATCATGGTTATTTTATTGATCTCCTGTCAAAAAGATAAAGTAGTTTCCAAAATCAATTGTGCATTTGTAAAATATCTGTTTTAATTGCGGTGTTCTTATAATACCGTTGAAAAAGTTGATTCCATAATCGATGGATTTTCGTATTTTGGAATGCTGATACGTAGTAATATACGACCTATCCATGTCCGTTGTGTGTTTTATTGTATTTAGCAGAGTGTTTCAATAATTTGGAGATAATAGGTTATCATGCTGGAGATAATACGCAAAGCTTCTCGTACATGGGTTGCAAAAATTTTTCTTGTTGTCTTGTTCGTTCCTTTCCTTATTTGGGGATTGTCCGATGCTCTCTTTTCTGTTTCAGGATCGTCGACAGTGGTTTCTGTGGGTCGTCAGAAAGTTCCCTTTTCTTCTTTTATTAATTCTTGGAAACAAGAATTAGGTATGATATCCCAGAAAATCGGGTTTGTTGTTAATTCGGAGAGAGCGAGATCCGTCGGTTTGGATAAGAAAATTCTTGATAACCTCGTTTCTGGAGCTACTCTTGACCAGTTTATTGAAGATATAGGATTAGAAGCTGATCATGGTCGTGTCTGGGGAGAAATTGCGCGTTCTCCGTTGTTCCACGGAAAAGATAATAAATTCAGTCACGATGTATTTGTATCTCGGCTTGCCCGCGAAGGTATAAATGAAAAAGAGTACATTGATCATTATACAAAGATGCTATCACGTACTGATGTGGTTGGAATGTTCGTTGGAGGAATGCGACCTTCTAATTTATTACTTGATCAAGCGAAGCGTTTTTATTTCGAAAATCGATCCGTTGACTATATTGTTCTCAACAATCGTCATGTTCCTGCCATAGCTGATCCATCAAATGCAGTTCTTACGCAATGGTTTGAAAAGTATAAAGATAATTATCGCGCTCCAGAGTACAAGCGTATCTCTTATATCTTGTTTGATGTTCATGAAAAAGAAAAGAAGATAGAGATATCAAATGATGAATTGCAGGCAGAATACGAAAAAAACAAAGAAAAGTATTTTTCGCCAGAGATTCGCACCGTAGAACAGTTAGTTTTTCCAAATCAAAAAGAAGCTGATGAAGCCTTTCAGTCTTTGAAAAAAGGAAAAAAATTCATTCAATTAGCCGAAGAGCAAGGTAAATCTCTCTCTGATATCTCATTAGGGAGTTTTTCTAAGGAGTATATACCAGATGTTTCTTTAGCAGATTCAATTTTTTCGCTTGCGAAAAAAGGTGATTTTACTCCCGTGATTCATGGTTCTTTTGGATATGTCATTGCCCATGTAAGTAATATTAAACCTAGTTTTACAGTATCTTTTCAGGAGGTAAAGAAGGATATTGCAAATCAGATGCGCATTACAAAAGCAAGCGAAAAGGTTAAAGAGGATTATAAGAGATTGGAGGAATTTCTTGCCTTAGGAACAAGCATGGACGAAATTTCTCGCAGAGAAAAAATAGTTTCTATCGATCTCCCGCTTGTGGATTTTGCAGGTAAGGATGTGAAGGGTAAAGAGGTAGCGGCAATTCCTTATAAAGAGCAATTGTTATTCCGTGTTTTTGGCAAAGATGACCCTCTTTCTAAAGATCATACGGTAGCGTTACCTGATGGAAGCTACATGTGGGTTCAGATCAAAGAATCTATTCCTGCACGTGATCGAAAATTAGAGGAGGTTTTGACAGACGTCAAAAAAGATTGGAAAACTGTTAAAACAGCAGAAGAGGTGTCGAGTAAAGCCAATCAGTTGGTCTTGGAATATAGCAAAGAAGGAAAAAATTTTCGCGATATAGGAAAAAATTTGGGAGCATCCCTTTTAACTACAAATCAGATTAACCGTATGGACAACGAAAACAAATTCTTTGGATATGATGGTATCTCTCAGGTTTTTTCTGGTCCTGTAGAAATGGTCAAATGCTTCCCTATTGAGAATGGATTATCTTATGTAGTTTTCAAAGTAACGAATTCTAAGGTTGGTCCTGTTCAAGAAAAAGATAAATTTATCTCTTATTTAACACAGATGATGAATAAAGATTTGTTGGATTCGGTGATTGCTTATTTGAAAAGTCAGTATTCAGTTACCGTGCATGATAATCTGATTCAGAGATATCTAGATGGGGAGAAATAAAAAACAGTATCTCTTCTATGTCATGGTTGAATAATTGCTTGATGAGTGTTTTTTGAGATACTGCTTAATAGAAAAAGGGGGCATGGGAAAAAATGCCCCCTTTTTTTCTCTAGGATAATATTAGTATTAGGGAAGTTTTTTTTTATAATAGTTTCTTTGCTTTTGGTTGTATTTTATCACGGTCATCGATTTTCTTTTTAATATTTAAGTTATTGACTTATTTTTTTTATCTATGTCTTTATGATTTTTAAAAAGAATGTTCTTCGATTTCTATTCTTGCAATCCTTTGGGGAAATCTTGCATTCGTTATGGTATTCAATTACGTTTGTCGGTATTTTTTCAATTTTACCAATAAGGATCTTATTTGTAACAGGGATTGCTCTATCGTCTTAATTTACTACTCTATAGCATCCTATAGTTTTTGCGATAGAGGTATCTATTAAGAATCGAATACTTTTCTCTGTGTTTTTTCTATATAACATTACAATCTTAGATGAAATAATTTTATAATCTTTATTTAGCTATATGCTGAAGATGTAAAGATATCTTGTCTGTAATAATTCTAGACTGACGTGTAAGTAACACGCGAGGTTAATCCATCCAATCTGTAGAACGCTATGGACGATGCATGAAATGCATATTAGAGAACACCATTGACACATATATATTTAGATGAAGAAATCCTTTCTTTAATGCAGCAATGAGCGTTACTAGTGAGAATATTATTCGGTTTTATTGTTAAGAAAAATCATAGTAGTGATAAATATTGTTTAAATATCTTGCTTTATGGCTCGTGATTTTTTTAACATGTAACATACGAAGGATTGTTCTATGAAACGAAAACAGAAAATCATGTAAACCCAATAAGTCCGTGCTATATACATGGAAAAATACTTTGGCAAAAAATAACCCCATCATCTCAATCAAATAAATATGGAGATTGAGATGGGAGAAAATTTGAGAACCTGTATTGACACGTACTGATTAGCCTATCAAAAAATCAATTGTTTAAGCCTCCAAAGAGCATAAGCACCTCTCGTGTATCGTACTTGGATCCATGATCGGGTGGTGTTTGTTTAGTCGCATTAGGACAACGTTTATTAGCGACAGGACGTTTATTGACAAGACGACTGATAAATCCTACTGTTGTCTCCTTTCTCTTCTGTTCCGATACAGAAGAGTGCTCATTGGCAGCTAAGATAGGATTCGAAGATATAGCACTTAATAAAAACATAATCCTCACCACAAACTTACTCATTCATACCTCCATAAAGAAAAGAATACCATTGAAAAAAACTGGCATCTTGCTTGCACTTATAAGTACATCATTAGAAAATGAATAGTAATGCATTAAGAAAATGCACGCTCATCTTCAAGACTGCTCCAACATTTTTCTATGGAGTGCAAGTGTATTTCTAATATGATCGGGATGAGGATCAATATGACCGGGTGGAGGGCTTGAGTCAATACGAGTGCGACTAATGTGCTTCTGTTCAAAATGAGGAGGAGGCGAAGCATGTGTTGAAGAAGATGCCGAAGAAGAACTGTATTCATGTTTATAATGAGGAGAAGAAACATTAACATGAGATTGAGGAGCAGAACCCCTAGAGCTGTTCATTTCAGAGACATCAGGAACACGCGGAGTATTATTCACTGTATTACTCACTGAGTTGTTATAAGGTGATGACTTGGTGAAAGGACGCATATGGATTCTAGGTGAAGAAGCTTTCTTTTTAAATTCTCCACAACAACCAAAACTACTGCCAGATAAAGCATAGCCAGAAGATAAGAAAAAAAACATTAAAGATGAGGTTGAGGTTAATAAATTTTTACGCACGATATTTCCTTTTAAAAAACACAATCAATACGTGTGACACTAATATAAAGTACACTTAAAACGCAAATCTTAAATTTTAAAATTATTTGTTACTTCATAGATAGAAAACGCTAAGACCGTATTATTACATTTTAGAGTTGCATTGGTTGATGCTTTAAAAGTCTTTAGATGTCACTGTAAGGCTCCACTGTTTTTCCGCTAAAGGGACAAATCGGCAATAGGATGTTTTGGTTTTCTAGATAATCGAGATGCTCTCATTCTTTGATAAACGCTTACTTTTCATGCCTCATGATGCTATCTCAAGATTGTAACCAAGTCTTGATACAATATCCTCTTAAATAATCTTAAATATATGATTTTAATGTATTTTTAATATATTGCTACACCTTATTCTTAGGTTTGTGGTTAATAGAAATTCGAAAGAAGGACGAGGTGGGATTTAAGAAACCGTATCAAAATCAAATTGAACATGCACAGGGTGGAAGAAAAACCACTGCGTGGCTTGTTCATATATTCAAAAAAAATCTTATGGAGAGGTGATAGGAAAGATGGATCTGAGATGTGAATATGCTTAAGATTGTGCAGAAGAAGAGAGATTAGAACGTATAAACATAACTAAGATCCATTTTAACAATGCCTTCTTTTCCGCTTTCTGTTATATTTTTATCGGAAGAAATAAGAGCGCTCAAATTATCAGTTATCAAAATTCTCAATTGAGAACGATAAGTATTGAAAGCCTTATCACCAATTAAAACAACCCCAAAATCCCGTTGTAATTTAAGCCATGATGTCACTCACGTACGTGTAAAAGGATACCCCTACTTTTGATTCAACCCACTGATTCTGTAAGGTGAATGACGTAGATGGAGCGACATCAGCTCCTGTTTCTTTGAAAAATAGTCATTACCAAAATCATAACGCCATGTCTTTTCTATAAATAGTGTAGGTTTAGCTGTTAGTTCTGTTCGAGTACCTTCGATTTCAAATTCGACTTCTATTTTTAAACTTTTGGCTGTATCTAAATAATGAATTTTCTTATAATTCAAACCTAAAGAAACAAATGGCTCAAAACGATTACTAGCATCATGGCCATCAATAACCTCTGGCTGTCTCGCAGTAACAAGTTCGACAGCTAATTCATTTTCACAATACGATGTTTGGAAAAATCCTCCAACAAACGTAATTAATACACAGATTATTGCATAAAAAGCACGTACTATTATTCAGACCTGACACATAATTTGATATTCATACTAATGCGATTCCTTTTTCTTTATTTTAGGACTTACTGTATAGAATTACCGTAATCTGTATCGTTTAGGGATAAACTTTTTATTTTGTATTTTAGTCAACAATATTTGTCAATATGCGTTTATCATCGACATTGACCCGCTTTTCTCCTGCTTGAATAGGGCTTAATCCTGTGTTATTTGCCATGTGTGATCCTTTATTTTGTTTAATTCTTTATTTTTTGCTGTTAAAAATTTGCGAAAATGTTAGAAAAATCGTTAAATCAATGGTTTTTTTGCAGGTTATTTAGAGAGTAAAGTCAAAGAATAAACTAATTTTTTCAGGAGGATATTCTTTTCAACTATAGTCAATCAATGAGGTGGGATAATAGCATCTATAATAATGGATCATATATCATTAAGTTGGTAGTTTTAGAGAAGTGTTATTATCATGCGTATCAGTACTAGTTGGTGTACGCGAGAATAATAGATAGAGAAGAAAAAACAGTACTTTATGAGAAAATGCAAAGGTATTATTACATATTGTTCTCTGTTGCGAATCCATTTTATTTTACGGATTTGCAAGTAACATATTTTTTGTTTCAAAATGATGCTTTTTAATCATATACATGCGAATGAATTCATTCCTTAATTTGAGATGATTGTGTCATTTTTTCGTCTAGAAGTGACGATACCATAATGATGAATGAGTACATCAGTTGCACAACATAAAGCAATAACTAAATTTAAGGGATTTGGATTTATTTTCTCAAAATCAACAGGTGCACTATAATTATTTATAGATTCTGGTTTCTGGAACACGTGCGCGGGCTTGAGCGTTCCTTGAAATAAATTATTGGTTTTTTTAGATAAAATACGCATTTGAGAAGATTTTATTCCGCCTTTTCGACCGTTTTCTTGGCGTTCTTCGCTGGCTTTTATTATTTCTTTTTCAACACGAACATTGTAAATATTGCCCTCTTGGATAAAGATTTTATTGAATTTTTCTAGTATTGCTCGGATGTTGCGCCATCTCCTAATGGAACAACCACAAACACCGGCAATATATTTATCGTTGTCTGGGATAGATCCTCCACGATCATACAATGAGATCAAGGATAATGCTGTATGCTCCTTTCTGTTCAAGAGTGAGTTCCAAAATACCAGAAATAAAATTAGCAGGATAACGTTTATACCATGGACGATTATTTACCATTCTTTTCCATCCTTTATTACGGAATAGGGCATATCTACAAAAAGAGAAACAGATTCAATGGGGCCATTACGTTGTTTGGCGACAATAAAATCCATTTAGGATGAATGAGAAATGCATTTCGTGCAGTTTCTGCATTGCTCGCCATAACACGATTAGGATGCACCATCACTTTTGTTTTCATGATTTTCTAGTTTGTCACGACGTTCAAATTGTTCATCGGATGTTCCTCCTGTTTCTCGGGCTAAAAGTAGGCTTTGCGATATAAAAATGCGATGGTATCAGCATCTTGTTCTATTGCTCCTGAATCTCGTAGATCAGAAAGTTGGGGGGGTATTTATACGTGTTTCAACAGAACGATTCAGCTGAGATAGTAGAATAATTGCCACATTTAATTCGCGTGCTATTATCTTGAGGTTTGCGGTTATTTCTGCAATTTCATAAATCCGATTACCTTGATAACGGTTAGATGCGCGTATGAGACCAAGATGGTCTATGATAATAACCTGTAGAGTTGTACCATTTTTGTATGCTTGTTCCGCAATCCGTTCGCTACGTGTACGAATTCCATGATTCCAGGAGAAGGACGATCATCAATAATAAGCGGAAAATCTTGCAGTTTTTCACATATGCCTTGAGATATGCGATATTGTTCTTGGTTAATTTCTCCTCGAATAAGATTAAGGTAAGGAATACGTGATGAGCTTGGATACAGCAAATTAGATAGAGCTCTAGCACCAAGTTTTTCCCTATCCATCTCAAGGCTAAAAAATGCAACACCATGACCGCTCATGGCCATATGCAATGCAGTGGAGAGAGCAAAAGTTGTTTTGCCCATAGAAGGGCGAGCGCCTATAAGAATAAGTTCGCGTAGTTGTACTCCACCCATTAAATGATCAACACTTTGTAATCCCCACTTAATATCAGGATTCTCACCTTCTTTCTTTTGTTGTTCTGCTGATTTCATCGCCGTTGTAGCTGCATTGGCAATGGAAATACAAGATGATCCCGTGCATTGATTTTTTGTTAAATGAACTTCTGAAATAATATCCTCAAAACTTTGCATGGATTTTCGAATAAGGGTAGCGGTATTGCAAGTAGGGTCAGAAGTATGAAGTGCTAGAGCTTTTGCTTCTTGAGAGATAGTTATCCTCGCCCATTGTTGTACAACGCGCCGTGCGGCATTGATCACTTCAGAGCTTATTGAAGAAGCTAAAGTAAGCAAGTTATTAAGGTAAGTAGAAAAGGATATTTTTGTTTGAGATTCAAAATGAGATATAATCTCAGCATTCATTGGTCGTTTTACGAGTAATGGCACGAAATACTTCACTATGAATGGGATCAATAAAATGTTGTGCATCTAAAAAGCTTATAATCGGTTGTAAATTGCCTTTTAATAATAAGGATCCTAGAATTTCTTGTTCCAATCCAATAAAATAATAGATAGAATTGTTGTTCCGAGAATAATATTTTTTTAGAAAAATCGGACAGCATTACTGGTTTCGATACAAATTCACCATATGTTTATTTTTTCTGTAAATTTTCCTAGATATTTATGAGGAAAATATTTCTATATTTTAAAATAAAATTATCTAAAAAAATAAAAAGCCATTAAAAGAATTTATTCCTTTAATTATAATACATTTTTAAGTAAAAATCTAGGGAAAGATGTTATAGGGATGGTTTATATTGTGTTATTTTGTGAAAAAATTCGATTTCAAAATTTTTTTGTGTCAATATCCTCTTAACTAGGATTATTAACTTAATAATGCCTTTGTTAAAAGGATATTTGGGCATTTAAAGGATTATGCTCCTGTTCGGAAGAAGGGTTTTTATTCTACTCATTTTCTAGGGTGTGTAATAGATGATCTATGAGGTAAGTGTATAGATAATAGATCTTTCAGATGAAAATTTTTAGTAATAATGATTAAAATCAATGTTATAAAAATACTTCTGTGAGTTTTTTCGACACATCACAGGGATTTTTAAAAACGTCAATCTGATTTTTTTGAGAAACTCTCTGTCTGACAATTAGAGAAACAAAGAAATTATAAAGTTTCATAGAAGTGTTCTGTTAAGTTTTCTAGATAATAAAACGATCTAAACGAAACACGTTTAAAAGACACGCAAAAATAGCCAATCACTTACAAGAGTGTATGACGCCATAAAAACATCACCATGCTCAATAAATTATTTTTGATGATGATGTTTTATCTTTCTCAATAATGAGAGACGCACCATTTTGAATTAAATGGCAATACTAGGGTTTTAATAGTTTCCACAAAGGGGTATCCAAGGTATGGGCTAAAATAATCATATTATCTATGTTAATAGTAGACTTTCCTGTTTCCAGCTCACTGATCCATGATTGGGCAAAGCCAGTCCGATTTCTGATTTCTTTTTGAGTCAACTTTGCTTCTTTGCGTATGTTTCGGAAATTATTTACAAAAATCATCCGTTCACGCAAGATTGCATCTGAAAGATGTGGTTCGTCTCTTTTACGCCGTGGCATATTTTATATCACTTTCCTTCTATCGTTAATCGTGAAAAACATAACTTTTTCTCGTCACCAATGTATGCATTGGTATCAATAAGATACAATACCAGAAAATACTGTGTGAAATATAGTAATAGATATTCGCTATATCAACTCTATACTATATCATACTGTATAATCAATAATGTTTATAAATATTTTTTTTACACACTTACACTGCGAATAAGGATAAGTCAGAAAATATTTTAGTAGAGAAAAAACAATCTTTCTTTTAAAAATCAAAAAGAAATAAGAATTGATGATTTCTTTTATTGGGACAGTTTTGAACTGTGATTGTGAAAAAAAACAGTCTATAAATAATAAATTTAATTGGTTACGAAGAAATCAGTCTCACTGAATGTGAGAAGTGAATTTTCTTCATTAAACTGAGTGCATTTTAATAACAATTAATGGTCTTGAGTATTTCAGAGCAATTAACATCTCATTTAGAATACTATAGTATAGTGTGATGGTTTCTTGGGTCATTTTTTTTGAATGTTGTTAAGTATTTTGATTATTTTAAGATGAAATTGTTTTTTATTGGAAAATAAGGATTATTTTCACCGTGAAATGTTTCGTTTTTACGATCCTTCTTATAAGATGACTTTAGTTGTGTGTATGCCCTTTCCTTAGTTTGCTGTTTTGGAGAAAATTTATGTGTCCCCATTTTTTACAAGTGTATTTTTCGGTGGGTTGTTTCTTGCTTTTGTCAATTTTAAATTACTTGAAGGTAACTCCAAAACTTGTCAGAATACGTGTTATGGTTAATCGCGCTCCTTTTCAAACGGTTAGTTCACGCTAGAGGATATACTAAAACGGTTTTATTCACATTGACCAATGAATGAATTTGTTGGTCAACGTAGGGAATGGTTCTGTGATAAATAGGATTTGTTTCATATTTTATTATATAAAATGTGCTGCACATGAACTTTTCTTGTATATTTTCTTAATTTTATCATAATAATGTTAACATTTATCCTAATATAGGATATTTATCCTTCTTAGATATGGTTCAAATATTACGTAGAACACGGAAAAAGATGATCAGTTTCGTTTTAACGTTTGTCTTACCTATTAGGGAGTTATTCCTTATTGTGGGGCGGTTGATTATTTTGAGGTTTCCTTTGTCGGTGTTCTCTTTTTAGACTGTCCCTAGAAATCGTGTTAAAAAAGATCCTTTAAGAAGGATTGGGGTTGTACGGACGGGGTGGTAGCAGTCTGTTGCTGTTCATCTTTATACAAAAAGGTTCTCCGTTTCCGTCATGTTACATTTTTCTTGGATTCGGAGTATTTCAATAGATTTTATAATAAGGCTTAAAACGTCTAAAAAATAAAAAATTATCCAGTTATTATTACAAGGGATTTTATACAAAAATTCAGAAATATAATTTCGGTATTGTTAGGCATGTTGACAATTGAATAACGGTAATAATGTCTATGATATGGAGGGGGGACTCCTACTCTATTAAAAAAAATATTGATCCATTTCTCGCAAGGTTACTTGATGTTTACTAGGAGATTTTGCTGAATGTCCCCGCTTACTCTATTGCCAATAAGAAAAAAATATCCCTGCATAAATAGATTATCTCATAAAGAAATTTCACTACAATATTTGTATCAAAGTGTTTTAACCGACGATTTCTCTAAATATGGACGGAAAGTAATAAAAAATCTGCGTGAAGAAAAACCAGAACAATATCTGCGTCTTATATCTCAAATATTACCAAGAGAAAAGATAAAACAAGACGGAATAACAAATGGAGATCAATTAACTGATGAACAATTATGTGAAATCATTCGATCTCTCGAAAAAGAATTGCAAATTTTCACAGATTTTAAAAACAAAGATGCTCATTCTCGAGAAACTAAAGAAACAACGAAATCTGCGTCGTCTTGAGTTTTATAAACCTTATGAAAAGCAACAAGTTTTCCATCAGTTAGGGAAAACGGCGCGAGAACGTCTCTTTATGGCGGGAAATCAACTCGGAAAAACTTTGGCGGGTGCTGCTGAAGCGGCAATGCACTTATCAGGTTGTTATCCTTCATGGTGGCGAGGATATCGTTTTCTACAGCCAATTGTTATGGTTGCGGGCTCTGTGACATATGAATTAACACGTGATGGTATTCAACGTCTCTTATTAGGAGAGCCTATGTCTCCAGATCAACAGGGAAGCGGAATGATTCCCGCAAATAAAGTCCTCAATATGACACGGCGTTCAAATATTGCAGGGGCGTATAGCACGGTAACAGTTAGACACCTTTCCGGGAGGGATATCGGTTTTATTATTGAAAGCATATGAACAGGGAAGGGATAAATGGCAGTCAAATACCGTCCATTATGTATGGTTTGATGAGGAGCCTCCAGAAGATGTTTATTTCGAAGGACTTACACGAATCAATGCAACACAAGGATTGGTTACTCTCACATTAACTCCTTTAAAAGGGCGATCTCCTATTATTGAACATTACTTATCCGCCTCTTCATCAGATCGGCAAGTTATTCGCATGACTATTAATGAAACACCGCATTATAATGAGCAAGAGAGAAAAAGAATTATTGATAGTTATCCTCTTCATGAAAGAGAGGCACGAACAAAAGGAGAGCCAATTTTAGGATCAGGGCGTATTTTTCCTATTGTAGAAGAAGATATTGTCATCAATTCTTTGGATATTCCAGAACATTGGGTGCAAATAGGAGGAATGGATTTTGGATGGCATCATCCTTTTGCTGCCGGACATCTCGTCTGGAATCGGGATTCAGATGTGATATATGTTGTTAAAAATTATCGATGTCGAGAACAAACTCCTATATTTCATGTAGCAGCATTGAAGTCTTGGGGAAAATGGTTGCCCTGGGCTTGGCCGCATGATGGGTTGCAACATGATAAAAGATCAGGCGAACAATTATCCGCGCAATATCGTCGACAAGGTATGAAAATGTTGCCAGAATGTGCAACATTTGATGATGGCAGTAATGGAGTTGAAGCAGGGATATCGGATATGTTAGATCGTATGCGATCGGGGCGTTGGAAAGTATTTTAGAATGTCAAGAATGGTTGGATGAATTCCATCAGTATCACCGTTGTGAAGGACGCGTTATCAAAGAAAAAGATGATCTCATTTGTGCTAGCCGATATGCATTAATGATGAAAATATTTTCTATCTCCAAACCTGGATACTCTTCATGGAAATATACTCCAAGAAAAGTGATATAATATTGTATCTTTAAAAAATACGATGAAATAACATGAGTATGTATCTGTTAGTAATACTCTCTTACAAACTAAGAAAATGGCATTAAACTATTTTATCCATATGCTCATCAAAGATTCTGACGTGGAAGTTCTTGAACATTCTCACAGGGAAGATGGAGGAGAAAAGGTTCATGATCTTCGGATTCGCCGCAAATATTCTCAAGGAAAAGTATGTGTTGATGCTGTCTCCCCTGATGAATTTCTGATTCATCCTGATTCGGTAGATATTGAAAAGAGTCCTATTGTCGGGCGTAAATTATATCTTACACGTTCGGATCTCATTTCTATGGGATATGACCGTGAGTCCATTAATAATTTACCTATTATATCTTCACAAAATATTGAAAATACATGGAAATTTCCAAAAAATCAGTATTCTGATAAAGCTCTAGAGATGATTGAATACTATGAATTATATGTCACAATTGATTATGATGGAGATGGTATTGCAGAATTACGCCGAGTAATTATGGCAGGGGGCACAGGAAAAGATAATATTCTTTGTAATGAAGAGTGGAATGAATTACCTTTTACATGTTTGCGTGCTATGCGTGCACCACATTGTTTTATCGGAGAAAGTTTAGCAGCATCTATTATCGAAATTCAAAAAATAAAAACTGTTTTATTACGGCAGACATTAGACAATCTTTACTGGCAAAATCAACCGCAAACTATTGTTCAAGAAGGATCAATTATTGATCCGGAAAGTGTACTCAATCCGCAATTCGGCAAGCCTATTCGAGTGGCAGCAGGAATGGATATTCGCAGCGTATTGGGAATTCACAGTGTGCCCATGATTGAAAAATCTTTTTCGATGTTACACTATTTAGACCAAGAATTAGTCGATCGTACAGGTATTTCGGATATCTCTTCTGGATTTTCGCCAGAGATACTGCAAAATATGACCGCGACTGCTACATCTTTGATTGAACAAAGCGGTGTAGGACAAGTAGAGCTCATCGTGCGTACATTAGCACAAGGCTTGGAAATTCTTTTTCGAGGATTACTACGATTGATTATTCAACACCAAGACAAAGTGCGAATGGTCAGGCTTCGTGATCAATGGGTTTCGTTCGATCCTCGATATTGAAATGCAGACATGGATGCAAAGGTCAATATAGGATTAGGATCCGGAAATCGTGAGAAAGATATCATGATGGTCTCGCATCTTTTAGCTCTCCAGAAAGAAATTCTAGCCACATTTGGTCTTAATAACCCTTTTGTATCCACTACTCATTTATATAACGGCATTGCGCGTCTTGCCGAGGCGGTTGGAGTACAAAATGTCAATGAATACTTTAACAATCCAGATTCAGAACAATGGAATTAAAACGTGCCAAAATACAGGCGGAAATAAATATTAAAAAACAACAAGCAGATGCAGAATATTTACTCAAAAAAAAATTGCAATCGCAACAAACCTTGTAGCAGGAATTTGCTTTTCCCAAATAACTCATTAAAAGAAATATCCAATTTTTAGACATATAGTCCTATTATTAGGAAAGAAATTATCGGATCTTTCTCTATCACTCTCTCTTTTAAAAAGGAAAATATTCTATGATAAAGTCGGAAAGTTCATTCGCTGATATGGAACGACACATAATCAATCGCAGACAATCCCTTGGATCTTTGCTAATAACTGTGTTGAAAAATGCCCGAGTGCCAATAAAAATTTTGATGGGACAACGCAACCAATTGACTATGATCAAGTTTCTTTTTCTCCATATGATAAGGACACTCATAGATCAAGTAGGAATGGGAAAGAACCGACGCATCTACAAGAAAAACAGAAGCAATATCCTATAGAATGTTCTTTTAGCACAGCAGAAATCCATGAAGATGACGTCTATGTCCACCAGAATCAACAATCAGACCAAGGATCATCTGGGGAAATAAATCCCCAAAATTCAGATTCAAATATCAAAGATATCAATAATTTACATGAAGTATCTCTTGATAACGGTGAAAAAATAACCATTGCTGAGCTCAAAGAGGGATATGGTCGACATCAAGCATATTTGTCGCAACAACAAGATGTTCTCGAACAAAAAAATATGTGCAAAATCAAGCAAAAATTTTGGCACAGAGTGCCGAAGCATTAGCACAATTAATCAATCATCATATCCCAGATGATTCTAGTCCTACTTTAGAAAAAACATATCCTGAAACCTATCATCGTATCCGATATTTACGACAGAAGGCTTTGAATATCATCAATCATTTCGTTGAAACAGGGCGAAATCCTGATAATATTGCTAAAGAATTGGACTCAGAAATTCTAGAAAAAAAATTGATAGCTGAAAACCAACAATTAGAACACCTTTTCCCCCAAACAAAAGATCCAGCACAAAGAGAGAATTTTTTTAAAAATTTATTTAGAATAGGAAACATTCTGGGATTTCAGAAGGAAGAAATGGTAGATATTACAGACCATCGATTACTTTCTTTGGCTTATTATGCACAAATAGGGTTGCAAGCTCAAAAACTATCTGAAGATGCCTATCATAAAATTCGTCACAAACCTTTTGTCAATATTACAACTAACAAGGCTAAAAATCATCGCCGGATCACTTCACAAGAAAAAGCAATACAAAAATTGCATCAAACGGGATCTCTTTATGATGCTTTGGAAATAGATTTCGTATAACAAATCATTCCACTACATATTCGTAAATTCTGTCAGTTTGGCATGAGACCGTATAATCATGTTTTCACAATAAAACATTGTTCTATTACTTCACATCCTTTTTCTGCCAAGCATCACTGCAGAGAAGAACTATTACATAATTTATCAAAATTTATACTAGGAAATTTTAAGATCATGACTATTGTTAATAATACATTTATTACTTCTTCCTCTACTACCAATAAAGAATCCTTGTCTGATGTTGTATCTCGGATTACGCCAGAAGATACTCCTATTTATTCGATGATTAAGAAAGGCACGACACATTCTATACATCCAGAATGGGTTGTAGATGATCTTGCTTCTCCAGGTCCGAACGCACAATTGGAAGGAGATGAGTATAGTTTTAAAACAATAAATACGCCAGAAAGGATGGGAAATTATACACAAATTATGCGTAAAAGCTGGATTCTTTCTGGGACTCAAGAAGCTGTTGATGATGTTGGATACATCTTAAAATATAAGGAACAAAAATTAAAAAAAGCGCTTGAAATTCGTAAAGATGTTGAATTCGCTCTTGTAAGTTCACAAGGATCTGAAAAAACATCGCCACGTAAAATGGCTGCTTTGAGTAGTTGGATCAAAAAAAATGCTAGCAGGGGGACAGGTGGCGTTCTGGAGGATATGATTCTATCACTGGCATGACTAAAAAAGCCAAAGATGGTACACAAAGGACCTTTTCAAAACAAATCCTTGATGAAGTCATGCAAGAAGGATATCAAAATGGAGATAACTTTCGTCATATTATCGTTTCACCTTATGTGAAAAGTGAATTTGTTCGCTTTATGTCTGATTCTAATGTTGCATCTTTTCGCTATGCTACATCTGGTAAAAGTCACAATAATACCATTGTTGCCACTGCAGACATATATGATAGGCCATTTGGAAAAGTGATGGTGCATCCTAATCGTGTTATGGCGAGCAATGCAGAAACTGCACGAAATGCATTTCTCATTGATCCTAATATGTTGGAATTCTTATGGTTGCGTACAATTCATGAGGATAAAAATATTGCTAAAAATGGTGATGCTAACAAGGGTGTGCTGATCGGAGAAGGAGCTCTAAAAGTCAGGAATGAAAAAGCCGTCGGTGTTGTCGCTGATCTGTTTGGTCTATCAAAAACAACTTAGGAAAGCGACAATAATGGATATCTATGATGGCTCTTGGAAATTAATAAGTTATGATCCAGAGACGGGGAGAACTGTGTGGTATATGTTAGATAATCAAAAAAGATGTGTATCGGATCGATTATCCTGTATCCCAAGTTATGGAGATTAATCAGGCGTGTGCAATGGCTACTAGGAAGAAAAATAGGGATTGGCAAAGAATAGCCAGCATTCCTGTAAGTATTTTAAAAGACTCTCATCTTCTCCAAGCTCATACTGAAGGAGATGACGTTTGGGTCAATAAGTGGCTCAATAATAGAGATAACGCTTCTTGGCGTACTTCGGAAGGATACGTATAAATGGCAAAAGATTTCGCTTCTTTATTAATTGATGTAAGTCATTATGTAGAAAAAGGGGGTTTTACTTATCTTTTTAAGAATTTTCTCCATAGAATAGAGGTAAAGATCAATCGTGCCTTGCGCTTACGCGAAATGGAGAGAAAAATAGTTCTTTCTCTCGTTGAAGGATCAGCCCCATTACCAGATGATTATATCGAAATTCGTTTCCTTGAAGATAACAAGGGAAATAAATTGGACCATCTTCCTTTAAGCATTTCCTTACAGAAGAACAAAGGATACATCATCACCGCAGATTCGATATGTGTTTTGCCCATTTCTTCTGAGGATGTTGTTCTTTATTATTATGCTTGCATCCCACCCTTGACAGAAAATAATCCTGTCAATTGGTTGTTACATAGAGCTCCAGATCTTTATCTCTATGGTTTGGTAGAAGAGATTGCTTTGTGGGAACAAAAAATAGACAAGGCGACTACTGCTAGTGCTTTGTTTCAAGAATCTATCAAAAAATTACAGCAGAATGATATCCGTTCGTGGTAGACTAACACCATGAACGTGCTAGCCATATTAAATACCGTTTGTGATTTAGTTGGCTTATCTCGATTCGAAACAGTGTATCAAAATCAAGATGAAAGTACAGTGCTCCTTGTATCCTTCTTGCAACAAGCTGGCGAGGAAATCTGTTTGAAAGTTGATTGGCCACAGTTATTGCAAGAAATAAAAATTGATCATTGGCCATTTCATCTCCCGCAAGATTATTACAGACCATTGTTGGGAGGGGCAATGGTAATGCTAGATCTTTCTTTAGCGCGTCCAGTAATAAATGCTGTCGATTGGGGAATTGTTAAACGAATTTCACATACTCCTTGGTATTGGATTGATGGTCGGATGATCCATCTCTCTATCAATTCGCCTGCTACTTTTCGATATTTTTCTAAAAATTGGATAATTGATAGTAATAAAGAAGCCAAACATCACATCACTGCAGATGATGATAGCACACTATTGCCCACATATCTGCTCATTAAAGATATTATTTGGCGTTGGCGTCGTGCTCAAGGATTAAGTTTCGATGATTGTTTGCGGGAATTTGATTTGGCTCTCATTGCGGAAAAGATCCTTTGGCTAGGAGGATAACATGTCTCAGTTTTTGAGAAATCAATACTTTGATTCAAATAATCTCTCGGGAGAGTATATTTCTTCGAAAGATCAAAATTTTTTATACTTTCCCACTGAAAAACAACAGTTGCAAGAAAATGCATTTAGTATTTTGCATAATTTTTGGCCTACTACAAAGGGTCCAATCATGCGTGGAGGATGCAGGAAAATATGTACACTGGATAGTAATAGTAGTATTATCTCTGCTTTTTCATATCGAAGTAGTACACAACAAAGAGTATTTCTTGCCAATCATCGGGAAATATATGATGTGACTGATGCTTCTTCAATGCAATCAGCGACTGTCTGTGTGTGTCGGGAATGAAATCTGGTGAATGGGTTACATTTCAATATACAACGCCAGATAAAACTTTTTTGATTGCATTAAATGGTCAAGATGAACGTCAGATCTACAATGGGAATAACTGTAAATCATCTTTGCTTCCCATTATATGTGCAGGACATAATCAGAATAATCCCGTGTATTTTTCATATGGATGGTTTTTTAAAAATCGTCAATGGTATATCGCCTCGGATAGTATGGATGCTTGGACCTGCCAGTTAAAGCTTTAGATAGTGTTGCTAAAGTTTTCCCTTTAGGAGGAATAATGCAAGCAGGAGGATCGTTGCCTACAGGATTCTCATGGTCAACTGAAAGTGGTGATGGTTTGTCTACTTTATGCGTTTTCTTATCCACTCTTGGTGAAGTCGCTGTTTATGGTGGAGATAATCCTGATGACTCCTCTTCTTTTTCTCTCAAAGCAATTTATCATATTGGACGTCCTTTGGGGAAAAGAGCTATCGTTTTTGTCAAAAACGACGTATGGATTGCAACGAATAACGGTTTGATTTCTATGAAAAATATTCTCTTACAGGAAGAGAAAACAAATCTTCCTTTATCTTGGCCTATTCAAGAACAATGGGAACAAGCAATTATGGTAGCTCCAACAGGGTGGTCGATGATTCTTTGGGAAAAACGCAATATGTTATTGATTAGTTGTCCTAAAAATTCTCTTCTATCTGATAAAACGTTTGTGATGAATGTGGCTCATAATAATCGTTGGTCTAGTTTCCATAATTGGTTTACTCAATCTTATGTTGTTGCAAATGAAAATCTTTTTTTTGGAGATTATGAAGGTACTTTTTGGCAAGGAGATATTTCGGGATCAGATAATGCACGGCCTTTTATCGGGATATACCTTTCTCCTTTTCATGCAATTGATCCTCGTTTAGGATTTCAAAGGAGAGCTTGTGTCGCTCATCTTTCTCTTCAAGCATATCAACGTCCCTATCTCAAATTATTTGCTCGTGCTAATTATGATCATAGTTATCCGGAGTTCTCAAAAGAAACGATCAGTAATAATCCAATGGATAATGGTATATGGGATAATTCTTTATGGGATGAGGTTAAATGGACAGATAACTTGTTTGTCACAAAAAAGAAACTATTCCAGTTTTGTCAAAATGTAGTCGCTTATGGCAATTGTTTGGCAGTTGGTTGTGTCATCGTTTCTTCTGGAAAATCTATCAATGATATTCAAATTAATAATGCAAAGCTCTTAGTTGAATAAGGATGTATAATACCATAGAAATTACTTGGGGTGGAAATGCTAAACCAAGAATTAACCAGATAATCGCAGATTTTGTTGCAAAGCGTATTAAGGATTGTTCTAGTGGTTGGGATCGATTTGTTAGTATGGGGATCTTGAAAAGTAATTTTTTAGTGGCAGGAATCATATACCATAACTATTGCCCTATATCTCGTGTCATAGAATTATCAGGTGCATCGGATTGTAAATCATGGCTGAGTCGATCAGTATTAAAGGAAATCTATAGCTATCCTTGGAATCAGTTGTGTTGCCAGGCAGTGATTCATCGTATTCCTGACGAAGATTATCCTCAACATCGTATGCTCACTTCCTTGGGGGGAATTCGCTATCGTATTCCACGTTTACGAGGAAGGAATGCAGCGGAAAATATATATGTGATTACTCATGAAGCTTGGATGCATAATAAAATTAATCGACAATCTTCAGTTCATAAGTCGTTGTAATTTTTAGTATTATTCAATAGATTAATAAATATTTTGTATTGTTGATCGTCAATATTATTCTCGTCCTTTCTAGTCAAACAATAAGAATACAATTTTTATCAGTATTAGTTTCAATCACTAAAATCATCACACATTATCAGTAGTATGTTTTCTATGGAATAAAAAGCTTCACGTCTAGTGAGGATGTTCCCATGGTTCACAATATCAGAAAATATTCGCTGGTTTGAGTGATGTCACAATCATGAGGTGTTTATATGGGTAAACAACGCGCATCTTTGGCTCCTGATCCAAAAGCTATTGCTTCTTTGCAATTATCAGCAAATCTTGCTAATGCTTCAGCTAATGCATATAGAGAAAATATAGATCGAATGACACCAGATGGTATCTGGCAGTATAAAACAAGTGGTGTAGATAAAATAATTGATTCTTTTATCGGTCGGGAAATATCTATTCCTCATTATCTTCAAAGTTATTCATTACATCCTATCCAGCAACAGATCCATAATCGGCAAAATATCAATAATCTTTTGTTATCAGATCTCTTGACACAGCGGATACAAGATCTTTTGCCTCATCATCATACTCATGTGAATACCACAAAGGATTTTCCACCACAGCAACTACGAGATAATGATGTTCCCGAAAAACCCAATGCTTCTCTAGAAGAAAGAAAGGAGATTCTCTATAATTATCCTACAATGGGATCCCAGCAATATGAGAAGGCTTTTTTAGACCGATTACAATCATCATTACAACAAGATCGTGAAGATTTAGAAACAAAGTTACATAATCAGGGACTTGTGTCAGGATCCGTTGCTTGGAATAGGGCAATAGATGAAACAAATAGAAAACTGCATGATGTACGGTTGGCGGCGATGTTAAAAGCTTCTGACGAACAAGAACGTTTAGATAATATACAAGAAAAACATGCTTATTTTCATAATCTTGCGCAAGCACAGGGATTACAATAAAAAATGGATCAAAAGCAACAAGCATTCCATGAAATTTTATCTTTGATGCAAAATGTTACTGTTCCTAAATTACCTATATCCCTTAATAACCCGACACCTATAGCGCCGATTGATTATGCGGGAATAGCTCAAAATATCTATCAAAATCAATTATCAGAACGGAAAGAAGGGAAAAAAGAGTTCTATGATGCAGTCAATATGGGATATCAATTAGCACCTCTTGTTTCAGATCGTCGTATGAAATGTAATGTCAAACCTGTAGCTAATCTATATCAGTATCGATATTTATCAGATCCAAAAAATGTGCAACGGATTGGCGTAATTGCACAGGAAATCAGTAAAATTCGTCCAGATACTGTTGTTGAGAATAATCAAGGAATAAAATCTGTTGATTATGGTCGACTCTTTAATATTGGGCAAATACAGACAAAACAGAAAAAGAACACTGCACAATAAAATTTATGCCACTAATCTATTTTGGATGTGTGGTGCTTTACTTAAAACCTGTTTTATCGATCCTATTATTTAATAAGTTTTATTTAAAAATATTTTCGCCTTTTTACTTCAATTTCCAGTTTTTAAAAGGAAATTCCATGCCTCGTATTAGAGAAGTATACATCCTTCCGGCCGGATCTCAAGCTTATCCTAATAGTAATATTAGTAGTAGCGCTTATAATAATCTATTAAAAGATTTGGCATTGGATAATAATAGTCCGCGTCCTATTTCTGCGGGAGGAACAGCAGCAGATAATGCTGTCCAAGCGCGTGTCAATTTGGGAACAGACGATGCGAGTAATCTTACCAAAGGAAAAATTATTGCAAATTTATTACCCTTTTATCCTATTCAGCAAGGAGGTGGAATAGGACAACTAGATAATAAAATATATTTGGGATGGAACGGAACACAACTTCTATTGCAAGTTGATTTATCTTCCATGAGAGAAGTGTGGACATCGCAATTAGCACCTCGTGCTTTGCAAAATTTAGTTGATCATGCTCACAAACCAAATCATATTGTATATACTACCGATTCTAATCAATATGCTGCAACGCCTCTTTCTTCTTTTATGCGAAAATTATTCTCTTGTCACAATGGTGAAACATTGCATCAAGCTATTTTCCAAAATGGCGCGCAATTTTACAATAATTCGCAGAGAATTGCTGCATTTCTGGATGATGGTGATATAATGTGCTATAAGCGCCAAAAAACGGTGTGGCAAGGAATCGAGATAGCGCAACATACAGCTAATATTGCTCTAGAATCAACAAAAAATTGTCTTTACAAGACGACGGTCTTAAATATGGGACGAGGTCCGGGATACATTCACTTTGATACCGACAAAGGTGCTGTAGGATGTAGCTATTTTCTATCCGATGAACGATTAAAAAAAGTACATGGGGAATCGTCTGCTTCTGCACGAGAGATCATTGAACAATTGAAATTTATTGATTTCAATTATCTTCCCGAAAGTGGAATGGATTCTGAATTGCGATATTTGATTGGTTTTTCAGAAAATAACTTAAAAGAAATCAATGAGGTATTTGTTGATACGATTGGCGGTTATTTGGCTCCTAATCCTTCTGTTATTATCCCGCATCTTGCAAAAGCAATACAAGAACTTTTACAGGAGGTAAAGGAATTACGTGATATGATCGATAAACAAAATGAAGAACATCAAGATGTACAAGATATGTCCAATACGCCTCTAAATTCCCAAAAATTTGATTAGCTCATCAATCCAACTTAAATAATCCACATATTTTTTTTGTATTGTTGTGCCTTTGCTTTTTAGGTGTCAATCATTCCTGTGAAAAATAAATTTATCAAATGTGATGAATAGATTTTATGTGTCAGCCGAGTGATTCAGATTATTGATCTGTCTTTATTTTACATTATTACGGCAAATCCTTTTAATTTTTTCTAAGAAAATCAAGCAACGAATTTTTTTGGGGCATTTCACTCACGAGGAGCGATGTGTCCCATAGTCAAAGAATTTTAAACAGTTGGAAATAGAGGGCATGTTGCGCGATGGATTGCATAAGGCGGCAAGTAATGCCTTAAACTTTGCTACCACACAAGTTCAATATTCTACATTTACGCCTGAAAAGATGAAATTATCCCAAGATTATCTTGGTAATACCAATCCTGATGCTGTCAATCAGCTTAATTTAGATGACCAAAAAATCAACAATATTATTCTTTCCAAGGCAATGGTATTTCCCAATCAATCTGATATTGCATCTCTCAAAGAAGGAGTGGCTTTAAATCTTGTGAAAGACGAATCTCTTTCTTGTGTCATTGCAGAAGGGGAAAAATTAGAAAAAGAATAATGAAAACGTATTGATTTCAAATAGCTCTCTTCATTGTCTTAATAAATAATTAATGGTTGAATTGTGAGCAGTACAATTAGTCAATTGTACTGCTCAAGAAAATGTTCTTACTGGAAGTAAGTGCTTTCTATATTTATAAATGGTATCAAATATTCATCTCTAATATTAGAGAAAAGAATAGTAAGAGTAATTTTAATGAAGTATTATTTATATTTACTAATAGAATATTTTCTAGTTAATTTATGTATTAGTTAACTACGGTTCGATTAATATGTTTTATATTTTAGTGGTATGTAGTAATAATAATATTATCGGATATTACAAGAGATGCGCCATTAAATTTGTGAAGGATATTAATGATGAGAGATATAAGAAAAATTAGAAATTATTTTAGGAATACTGCTAAAATTATATTGAGTGGGTTATTTCTAGGGTTTTTTTCTTCTGCTGCAATGGCAGACTATGGGTATTCTCCCCAGTTTCAGCCGACTATAATGGTGTCCAATTTTGCAAAATTTAAAGGGTTATATGTTGCTGCTGATTTTTCCAAAATAGATCATCAGTCGCCTGTTCGTTTGCAAAATCTTTCTTTAAATGGGGTGTCCATTGGTCTTGATGGTCAAGATGGAACCCTTGTTTATGGTGCTTCTTTGGGTGTCGAGGGATTTCATCTTGAACCACGAGGGGGAATTGATGGGGATAAGGTAGCGGGAACACTCTTGTTTCGTACCGGTTTTACGTTTGATAATAATAATTCTTCTATTCTCCAAAATACTCTTATTTATGGGTTTGGTGGAGCTCGTATAAGAAATATTATGTCTGTTGAATCTGCTGACACAGCAAAATCCACAATACGAAACATTGTAGCAAACGGTTTTTTAGATAAAGTTATTGGTGTGGGGATTGAAAAGAAACTTGCTAGCATGCTCTCGATTCGTGGTGAGTATCGTTATGTCGCTTGTTATGACCAGCCTTGGGATGTCAGCAAGTGGAGAGAAAAAGGTGACTTCACAGCTGGTGTGGTTTTACGCTTTTAACTTCTTTGGTTGTTCTTTACCGACATTCAATCATATTAAAAATGTGATCTCTAGTCCCTTGTCATGAGGGATTAGGGATCATTTTTATATGGAAATAAAAATTATTGGCGGCTTATTTCGCATAATCATCATAGATGGTGGCAGTTAGAGAAAAGACGTTGTGCGTTGGTTTCAAAAGTATGTAGTTGTTCGTAATAATTGACCAAGAATTAATATTGGTGGTTAGTCCTATCCGTTTTCAGAAGACGTTATTATACCTCCTCTATTGTCAACAACGGTCGAAAAGTGATCTATTTTTTTAAATATTGATTTCACTATTATTGATGCCGTTTAAAAAACTTCGATCAATCGTCGGGTTAAGGATTATCCCCCTAATCCAAAGGCTATTCGTTGTAAAGTTCTAGGGGACTTCTTGCTACGTTATCTTGGATTATCCTCTATTTTCTGGGAAGTGAGAAGGGGCTTATAACCGAAGATCTTTTGTGTCTATTGCTGTTCGCACAAGATATCATGTATCTGTATTCTTGGTTTGTGGTTGATGGATCAGATTGTTTTATAAGAGAAGAGTATTCATTAGGAACCGCGTTAATATCTAGCTTCTTAAACAAATTTCTGCATCTCTCTCATGCATGAAACTTTGGAGTATCGTTCCAATTATCGGTAGACGTACTCAACTGCACTAGTGTGGCAAAAGCGTGTAAATCCATGCCACCACTTTAAAAACTCTTTTGCACCGTCTTTTGATATCCCAATGCTCATTCCATCACCTTACCAAGGGCTCGTTGGGCTTTGGTCACTTCATTAAAAAAAGTGTAATGTCGTTTTCACAAACCAATTCTCGGTTTTCCTAACTATATCACCAATTATACTATTCTCATCCTTGAAGCGGATGGGGCGATAGAACGTCGAATGATCACCATCCCCTTTCACAAAAATATTGGCGCGTACGATCCAACGTTTAAAAATAAATTACCTGTGAAATCGTTCCGAACTATAAACGCTGTATCGCACAAGAAATGAAGAGTTTAGTTCGCGACTACTTTAAAATTGAGATAACCGAGAATATTAAACAAGCAACAGAAAAAGCGTTAAGAGCGTTTGATGAATTTCATTTTTTGCGAGATAAGCACAAAGCTAATGTGGGTAGAGGTGAATTCATATAGAAATTTGCTCAATATCTCAAGGATCATGGGCATACGGGAATGGCGTCTATGACTCCAAAAGATGATAGCAAAAGGATTTAGAGCTTAGGAAGGGCGTGAAGAAGGCAAATACCTTCGTCTCTTCGAAGGCTGAAAAATATTAAAATCAGAGTTCGAAGAAATAAATGAAATAACTAATGTTGTGGATTGTAAAGGGAAGGGAGGATAAGAAAATACTTCCCACAAGAATTTACAGTATATTTTAAGTGTGTTTTATCGAGAATATCTTTGATTTAGACAATTTCTGTAATTTTGACTCCTTTCGGTATTTGCATCTTGCTTTGTATAATTTATCTATATTAGACTTTCTATCTCCCGCATTGTAGTTTAGATGGTCTGCTACTTTTTTCTCGTGTCTAAAGAATGCTTTTTTTTGGTCTTTTGGTAATCTAGCGACTCCCCTTGTTATAACGAACACAAGTGCACGTAGACACGAAATATCCCTAACAAAAATGTTCATCGTTAGTATCCTCCTTCAATCCCCCTTTGTAATCGAGAGATTATCCATTCATTCCAGTGGATTTGAGGGGGTTATACCAGCCGTATTAGTTCGTGACACAACCTTCTTTTTCACATGAGGTTCATGAAAAGTTACATCTTGATCTACGATTACGGTTGTATTATCTATATTATTCCCTTATTGTATGTATGATTGTAATCTCTAAAGGTTAGGGGGCTGTTTTCTTCTTTCTCTATCAGCCCCCTCCTTTCAATATCAATCGCGAGACATTTTCGAACCGTTATTAAGAGGGTTTTCGTATTTTTGATCTACTTTGTTCTGTAGCTCGTCGAGCTATTCTTCTAAGGTCAGTTGATAAATAGTATCACCAATTTAATCAGGATTGATTTTCTTAGATTCATCAAGAAAATCACAGCTACTTAGGATTGTGTTAGCTGTTGCTAAAGATGCTACAAGTAAAATATTTTTGATCCTCATGTGAGTCCTTGTTTAGTTTGATAGTTTTAAGGTTATTCTCATCTTGCTGAATGGATTGGTATAACTAATAATAATATAAGAGATTACGAAAAAGATATTTGTCAATCCAATATAAAATCCGCTTTTTTATTCAAGAAGCGATTAATAAGTCACTGGATTGGAGTTTACTTTGGGGGATGAAGTGATTATTCCAAAGAAGTTGATCCGCCGCTCTGCTTCGCTTTCGAAGCCATCTATCTCGGAAGGGATAAAAAAACGAATACGAGTATGAGATAAAACAAGCTGTAGACCTTCGAACGAAAGAAAATGCGCAGGAATCTTTGTTGTCTCCAATATTAGAATACATAAGATGCTTAAATGATCCTAATAGGTATAGGTTAAGTGCTAAGGATCCTCATTATAACGTTATTTTCCGTGATGAAGTGCCTTCTTTTATCTATGAAACACTCAATATTCCTGCAGATAAAAGAAAAATGGCAGTGATCAGAAGCTATATGTTATGAACCCTCACGGATTAATGTATGCTCCTAAGGAAGGTAATCAATACCGCCCCTTAAGAAAAGAGGTGAGAAACGCTTTTCCAAAAATATTAAAGAGCATTGAAAAGGCTTTAGAACCCTATGTTGATCCGCTGATAGAACCTGTTGAAATTGGTAAAGAAGGGATGGTCGATGAGGGATATAGGCTACATATCTGCGCGCTTATAAAGCTCTTAGAAAATCGCTCCAATCATCAAACGAAGAACGATATAAACAAATGCGTATTGAGCGAGGAGTTTACAATTCAAAATAACAAAGGGAAGTAATAGATTAATATTCCGCACTTTCCATATTTGGATATATCTCCTCAACTTGGAGTAGATCTCCTTAGTCTTATATTTCCCTAAACCCAAAACTCATCATCTGATAGACGCCCCTAAATTTAGGGAGATCTCTTTTCACATCTGCAATTCCCATAGCCTATAACGCTATCCAACGCGTATAGAAACCTCTATACCTCTTCAATGCTCCTTAAATACTTATTTCATATATCGACCTTTCAAATTTTCGAGAGTATCAAATGCGCTGATAAAAATATGGAATCAATCCGTTGCTTATTACCATGCGATTGCGTGATCTAGCGACTTGGTTGAGTGATATGGAGAAATTTGTTCAAAGGCTCTCACTCACGCGATTTATTGCTCAAAGAGTGGGATGAGTTATGAAAAGTTGCTAAACATAGTTTGAGATAAATTCTTTTTTGTCTTCAGCCGTAAGCGATGTCATCATGGTTTGATCTATTTTGGAGGAATCCAAGGAAACTACGGATTTTTTTCTTCTTCTTGCATTATTTCGAGTGTGAGCCATTGTTCTTCTTTCTCTTTGACATCTTGGTACATCTGATCAAGATCATGATAAAGCTGGTGAATTTCTTTTCCTTCGTTTGAAATAAGGTTTTGATCGTTTATTTGTTGTTCTTTTTCAGTGATTTTTAGCTGTATTTTGTGTATTTCTTGAGGAAGTCTTTCGAGAAGCAATTTCTGACTGTAGGAAAGGCGGTTCTTTCTTTTTTGTTTTTTTTCTTTTTTAACAGTTTCTTCTTGCAACGATTGTGCAGGGGGATTTTTTTTCTGAGGAGTAGGATGGCTCTTTTTTTGCTGTACCAGCATATCAGAGTATCCTCCAGCATATTTTATCCAGTATCCGTTGGGATCTTCAATATTTTGTGCAGCAATTGTAGAAGTGACAGTACGATCTAGAAAATCTCGATCGTGACTCACAATGAGGATGGTTCCTTGCAATTGAGTGATGGTTCTTTCTAAGAAGTCTAGTGTTTCAAAATCAAGATCATTCGTTGGTTCATCCATAATGAGAAAGTTGAAGGGCTGTGCTAGGACGCGTGCGACAATAGCACGCATTTTTTCACCTCCAGAGAGATGTTTCATAAGAGAATGTGCTTGATCGGGATGAAAAAGAAAATCTTTGATATAGCCAGCAACATGACGGGATTCTCCTCGTACCATCAAACTATCCCCAGAACTTCCTGTTAGATAAGAAGCAAGAGATTTATCTGGATCGATGTCTTCGCGTTTCTGATCAATAGTTGCAATTTTAAGATTAGTTCCCAAAGTAATGAAGCCACAATCGGGTTTTATTTTTCCAGTTAATAACTTCAACAAGGTTGTTTTTCCAGCGCCATTAGGACCAACAATGCCAATGCATTCACCATAATGTATGCGAAGAGAGAAATCCTTAACGACCAAACGATCATCATATTGTTTGGTTATTTTATCTGCTTCTAAGACTAATTTTCCAGAAGATTGAGTGGTTTGCAAGTGTGTTTGTATCGTGCTGTGAAAGGATTTTTTCTGTTCTTGCAATTGTTTTTGTATTTCGTGGAGTTCTTTGACTCTACGAACATTGCGTTTGCGTCGCGCTGTTACTCCATAGCGTAGCCATTCTTTTTCTGCTTCATTTTTTTTCTTGAGATTATGATAACGTATTTGTTCTTGTTGAAGGATATTCTTTTTCCAAGATTCAAAATAAGCAAATCCTTGATCAAGATGATGTAAACAACCACGGTCTAACCATACTGTTGTTGTAGATAGGGTTTCAAGAAAACGACGATCGTGGGAAACAAAAATAAGAGCAGAATTGATCTTTAATAATTCTTGTTCCATCCAATGGATCGTGCGAAAATCCAAATGATTTGTAGGTTCATCCAAAATAAGAATATCCGGACGTGAAATGAGCATCTTCATCAAGGCGACACAACGGGTTTGTCCAACAGAGAGATTCTCTATGCGATCTTGTTCTCTTAAGTTGAATTTTTTGAGAAGAGAATAGGGGCTATAAGGCGCTTCTATCGTGTCTTTGATTGTATCGTCAATATATTGAGAAATAGTCGAAAAATGAGATAAATCTGGATTTTGTTCAAGATATCCTAATCTAGAAGAAGAATGGAGAAATACGTTACCTGATTGTGGTTCTGTAATTCCCGCTGCAATTTTTAGAAGAGTTGATTTTCCAGATCCATTACATCCTACAAGGCAGATCCGTTCTTTTGGTTTTATGGACAAACAGACATCTTGTAGGAGATCTATTCCCCCTATGGTAGCACTAATGTGATCAAGTCTTAAAATAGGTAAGCTCATGAGATTAAAACCTTTGTAAATCGTAAGGACGAGAAATCAAAATAGCCAATCCTTGATCAAGCATGATGGTTAGATTCTTCGTCACGACATTAGAAACGGCACGAGAAGAACCAAGGGAAAGAGAGTGATGGGAAAGGGTATATTTTGCTCCGGTAATGGTTATATTTTCGATATCCTCAAGGCAAACAATAGAAAAGACGCTATTTTCGGGAAGATCAAAAGAGTGTTTTCCTGGGACCAGAATAAACACCTCTTCAATGCCAGAAGTAAGGGTAACGTTGATGTTCTTTTTTTTTAAAGATGTTGCAAGCGTAATATGTTGCAACGCGTAATCAAAACGTTGACCAGAAATAGAGCCGACGAGAATAATATTGCGTGCACCTGATTGTAAAGCTTTATGAACAGCAATTTCACCGTCTGCCATATCTTTATCATTAGGGTAGAAAATACGTTTAATTGATGACCATTGTTGTAATAGTGTGCGATCTACAGAGTCAAAATCTCCTATCCATAATTCTGGAACCACTTTCAGTTGACTTGCATGACATATCCCTCCATCGGCAGCGATAACTTTGCAGGATTCAATAGCACATAGCAGGCGATTTGTTACTCGTATATCTCCATTGAGCAAAATAGCAAAATCAATAAACTTATTTGTATGAGACAATGACATTGTACAGCTATATAGTGTTGATCATAGGAGCAGATATATCAGTGTTTACTCTTGTTGGCAAATCGTAGGAGAAGATGGGAAATACTTTGGTAGAGAATCATGTGACTTTCTAATTAATTTTTAGTGGATTTAACAATATTAAGTGTAATAAAGAAGGTTGCATGTTGCCATTTTTATGGACTTTTTTGTACAAGTAGGTTTTGATATTTTTCGTGTGTTCAAAATAACAGATCATGCTGATGAAGGAGTAGCAATGTAATGTTCTTAAATGTTCTAAAAGATTTTTTTGTTCCTAGGATACGATTTTTGATTGTATTAATGGTAAGCAGTGTATCCGCTGGGTATGCGAATGCTTCACAACCTGAGCCTACATTACGTAATCAATTTTCCAGATGGTCTGTATATGTATATCCAGATTTAAATAAAAAACTTTGTTTTTCACTTTCTGTTCCTGTTACGGTAGAACCGTTAGAAGGTGTTAGACATGGGGTTAATTTCTTTATTATTTCATTGAAAAAAGAGGAAAATTCTGCTTATGTTTCGGAATTAGTTATGGATTATCCTTTAGATGAAGAAGAGATGGTTTCGCTTGAAGTAAAAGGAAAAAATGCTAGCGGAACAATATTTAAAATGAAGTCTTATAATAATAGAGCTGCATTCGAAAAAAGATCTCAAGATACTGTTCTTATTGAGGAGATGAAACGGGGAAAAGAATTAGTTGTATCCGCCAAATCTAAACGTGGAACAAATACCCGCTATATCTATTCTCTCATTGGATTATCTGATTCTTTGGCAGATATTCGTAAATGTAATTAAATTATTGATTTTTTATTATTTTTTCTTGAATCTTCTATTGTTGTGTCAAACTTAAGTTGTAAAGATGTTCTTTTGAAAAGAGTTTATTTGTAGGATCGTTCGATGAATTTCTTAAAAAAAGAATCCTTGATAGGGATGATGCGAGAAGAGTTAGAAGAGGCTTTGCTCAAAATAGGTATTCCACAACGACATGTGAGGATGCGTACATCGCAGATTTGGAAGTGGATTTATGTGCGAGGGATACGTGATTTTCAAGGGATGTCGGATATTTCACAGGAAGTACGACATCTTCTAAATCAGCATTTCAGTATTATTTATCCAGAAATTGTTGATGAAAAAATTTCTTGTGATGGGACGCGTAAATGGTTATTGCGCTTTCCTGCACGCTGTATTGGTGGACCTGTAGAGATTGAGACCGTCTATATCCCTGAAAAATCTCGTGGTACCTTATGTGTTTCCAGTCAAGTAGGTTGTTCTTTAACCTGTTCTTTTTGTTATACAGGAACTCAAAAATTAGTACGTAATCTCACAGCAGAGGAAATATTGCTACAAGTTCTTTTAGCACGGAGTCTTCTAGGAGATTTTCCAGGGTGTGAAGATATTGAAGGGATGGTGATCCCATCAGTAGGACGCAAGATTTCTAATATTGTGATGATGGGTATGGGAGAACCTCTTTGCAATTTTGACAATGTAAAAAAATCTTTATCAATTGCTAGTGATAGTATGGGGCTTTCTTTTTCAAAACGTCGTATTACGTTATCTACTTCAGGATTTGTACCTAATATTGCGCGCGTGGGAGAAGAAATAGGGGTGATGTTGGCTATCTCTTTACACGCAGTCAGTAATGATCTTCGCAATATTTTGGTTCCTATTAATAGAAAATATCCTTTGGAAATGTTGATAGATGCATGTCGTCATTATCCAGGTTTGTCAAATGCAAGACGTATTACTTTTGAATATGTGATGCTTAAAGGTATTAATGACAGTCCTCGAGATGCGCTGAATCTGATTAAAATTCTTAAGGGTATTCCTGCAAAGATAAATCTTATACCGTTTAATCCTTGGCCAGGATGTGAGTATCTTTGTTCTGATCAAAAGGATATTGTGACATTTTCTGAATGTATTAAACGTTCTGGATATTCATCACCTATTCGCACACCACGAGGGCTTGATATTTTAGCAGCATGCGGTCAATTAAAGTCTCTTTCGAAAAGGATTCCTAAAGTACCTCGTCAAGAAATGCAGATAACGGGATAATAGGACACTCTAATGAGAGAGAGATTCTTGTTACGTTACATATCTTTTAAAAGGTTGCTATCGTGAATGTTGATAAATGAATGTGCTGGGTAAACCCCATTAAACTGGTATTTTAGCGATCATGTGTTAAAACTAGAACACATTCACGGGTTACGTATGTTCATCTTGGTTCGTTTTTTTGTTTAAACATTGAAAGTGTTTGAATTTGGAAAAGATAGAAAAGCTTTTGCTCAAATGCTTATTGACGAAGCTGGTGTTAGACTTTGCTCGCCCGAATACTTTGAATAAGTACATCATCCATTAGCTAATAGACGACTTAAATACGTTGGGACTATGATGTAGCAGGGACGGCAATCTCCCTGATTAACTTGTTAATCAGAGGAGGAGATTCGTTTATTTGTCGCTAATACTATACTTGATGATGGCAAAAGATAATTCATCTTCTATATTAATAGTGAAATACTAGCTGAACACATAAAAAGGTGGTGAATAAAAAAGATGGCAAGTTGCGAGCGTTGCGAGATATCGGAGAAGCTAATAATGTCCAAGAATTTGGAATGAGTGACACGAGTAGAGTTTGTTGAGATGAAAGGCGAAGTTACGCTGTTGAAACAAAAAGTGGATTGTCTGATTGCTCAATTTAATAAACAGCAATCAGTTATAGATGAATTTTTTACTATCTTAACTACGGCTAAAGGATTCACAGCGTTCATCAAGGGGTTTATCTCGATAGCACTACCGATAGGAAGTTTCCCTGCTTTAAGGACGTGGATCATCCATCATGTGGTGGGGTTGCTTAAGAAATTATTTCCTTTTTAAATGAAAAGTCGTATCTCTTCTTCAGAGAATATGAAATGTTCTTTTTAAAATATCTGTAGTATTTATACCTTTATACCCTTGTGTAAAAATATTACCAGAAACTCTAGAATAAGATGCCAGTTTACTCTTATTTTCTTACTTTATTCTGTTTTCCGACTACCATTTTTCACACGCTGCGCTGGAAAGAGGATAACATCTCGAATAGAAGGGGCATTGGTCAATAGCATGATTAGGCGATCTATACCAAGACCTAATCCACTTGCTGGAGGCATACCGTAGGTCATTGCATCTAAAAAATCTTCATCAAGAATAGTGTGTTCTCCACGTTGATGGGATTGTTCAACTTGTTGTTCCATGCGTATGCGTTGCTCTACGGGATCATTGAGTTCAGAAAATGCATTACATATTTCCCATCCATTACAATAGGTTTCAAAACGCTCTACCAGACGCTTTTCGCCCGCCACTTCTTTTGCAAAAGGTGAAATATCTTTGGGAAAATCTGTAATATGCGTTGGATTCACAATATTTTTTTCGATTTTTTCTTCGAAAATTGTCATCATGACTTCACCCCATAGAGCATCGTTTTCTACTGTAATCCCAATACTTTGTGCTGCAACACGTGCTTCTTGATCGCTTTTTAAAAGCATAAAATCAAGTCCTGTTGCTTCCTTGACCAACTGAAGCATAGATTTACATGCAAACGGTGCTTTGAAAGAAATGACTTTTTCTCCAAATGGAATATCTGTTGTACCATGAAGAGTTTTAGCAAGATTATGACAAAGATCTTCGACTAGTTTCATCATATCTCGATAATCAGTATAAGCCCAATAGGCTTCGATCATTGTAAATTCTGGATTATGCCGTGAGGACACTCCTTCGTTACGAAAATTACGATTTAATTCAAATACTTGGTCAGTCAGTCCTGATATTAAAACGCGTTTAAGGTAAAGTTCGGGTGCAATACGTAGATACATATCGGCTTTTAGAATATTATGATGCGTTTTGAATGGATCAGCGGTAGCTCCTCCGTAAATAGGTTGTAATATAGGAGTCTCTACTTCCATGAATCCTTTTTTTTCCATAAAATGGCGTATTTGGGAAATAAGAAGGCTTCTTTGTTGGAAACGTATTTTAGAATCGGAGTTGCTTATAATATCAAGATATCTTTTACGATAGCGGATTTCGACATCAGATAATCCATAATATGTTTCTGGGATAGAATTTAATGCTTTGCTGAGCATTATTATTTTTTGTGCGTTCACTGTGAGTTCGCCACGTTTAGTGCGACGTACTTGTCCTGTTATTCCTATAATGTCACCGATATCAATCATAGATAATAAATTTTGCGAATCTTGATCGGCTGTATCTTTATGAGTAAAAATCTGAATTTTACCACTTGCATCGTGAATATCCATAAACATTCCAGAATTTCGGGAAGAGTAGACGCGTCCAGCAACAGTAATCATATCTTGTGATTTCTCATCATTTTGAAGATGAGAATATTTTTCACGCACTTCAGCATTTGTTATATCACGATGAAAATGGGCAGGATAAACTTCTGCTAGAGATTTTCGCAACATATTCAACTTTTGAGAGCGAACTTCGATAGAATTAGAAGATAAAGATTCGGGAGTAAGAGTATTATTCATTTCAGTTCTTTTTTCTTATGATTTTGAACGAGAGAAGAAACTAATGCAATTGCATGTCTTAGACGAAAATAAACAACAGAACGTCCTAAAATTTCTATACTATCAAAAAGCGGTAAAGAGTATTTAGAACCGGTTATAGCTAGGAAAAGAGGTTTGACGATAATTTTAAGAGATTTTTCTCTATGTTGGGCAACATTGCGCAATGCTGTTTCAATATTCTCTCTTTTCCAAATTTGGATAACTTCGAATTCTTCTTGTGTCGTTTTTAAAATATCGATAATTTCTTCGGGACAAAGAGCAGTACTTTTAAAAGATTCAGCTGTTAAATGAAGATCAGATTTAAACAAAAAGTCTGTCATTTGAGGAAGAGCAGAAAGGGTCGTAATGCGAGATTGCGCAAGTGTTAATGCTTGAGTGAGTCGATCCTTTTCTTTCATCCATTGGGACACGCGAGATAAGAATTCTGTTGTGGAAAGTTTTTCTCGAATCCAGCGACCGTTTAACCAATCTAACTTTTGTTTGTCAAAAACAGCGCCTGCTTTTGATAGGTGATGAAGATCGAAATGATGAATGAGTTGTTGCATATCCATGAGTTCATCATCATCTTCGCTTTTGTGTACAAATAACAGCGCAAGGAAATTAATGAGAGCTTCTGGTAAATATCCCATTGCTGAATAATAGGAAATAGATGTAGGATTTCTCCGTTTGGACAATTTAGATTTATCGGGATTTTTTATGAGTGGTAAATGGATAAACTCGGGAATAGGGAAGTTGAAATATTGATAGAGCAGTATATGTTTGGGGACTGAAGAAATCCATTCTTCTCCTCGTGCGACATGCGTTATTTTCATGAGATGATCATCAATAACATTTGCTAGGTGATATGTTGGCATTCCATCTGATTTTAATAACACTTGCATATCAACAGCATTCCAAGGAATTTCCATTTCTCCATATACTTTATCTTGGAATACACACGATCCTTGGTTAGGAACTGTAAGACGTACGACATGTTTCTTTTGTTCTTGCGATAAACGTTCTATTTCTTGACTTGAAAGCTTGAGACAGTGACCATCATATCGCGAAGGAATATTTCTTTTGCGTTGCGCCCGCCGCATCTCTTCTAGTCTTTCCGTTGAGCAGAAACAACGGAATGCGAGCTTTTTTTCCAGAAGATTTTGTACATAAGGCTGATAAATATTTTTGCGTTCTGACTGACGATATGGCCCATATGCTCCTCCTATATCAGGTCCTTCATCCCAATTGAGACCACACCATTTTAAAGACTGCATAACCGCATTTTCGGATTCTAATGTAGAACGTTTACTATCAGTATCTTCAATACGAAGGATAAATTTTCCCCCCGTTCTTTTAGCTATGAGATAATTAAAGAGAGCCGTATAAGCCGTTCCAATATGGGGTTCCCCAGTAGGAGAAGGAGCAATGCGTACACGCACTTTAGAAGAAGAAATCATATTTTTATCTTTCACAGTAACACTCTTGATAGACAATGTAAGTGAGGATGATCCCTCCAGTCAAGATTTTCAAAATAAAAGATACAAATTATCCGCGTATTATTATACTATACCTTATACCGCATCAAAATATTTTTAGCAAAAACGATGCTTTCTTAGTTAAGTACATATCTCATTGTATCCCTTGGTCATCTTCTGCTAACAGTGTTGTCAATATTTAGATGAAATTGCGGTTATAAAGTGATTGTAACTGATATCAGTATTTTATATAAATACCTACTTATGTTACTGTTTGTACTTTTAGGAGATTATTTTATGATATTTACAACAGTTTATGCACAATCAGATGCTCCTGCAATTACTTCTGCGACCTCTCCTTTAGAAATGGCTGGTTTGTTTTTTGTTTTGGCAGTGGTATGGTATTTTCTGCTTATTCGGCCACAACGTCAACAGTTACAAAGACGTGCAGAGATGTTGCGTAATTTGCGCAGGGGAGACTCTATAGTCACAGCAGCAGGAATTGTTGGGAAAGTCGTGAGAGTTATTGATGATTTAGAACTTGAAGTAGAAATAGCCGAAAATGTGCGAGTTCGTGTTGTTCGGTCATTTGTATCTGAGGTTCAATCAAAGTCTGAACCTGTATAGATGTTGATAAATCAATGAAAAAGAGGTTTATTCTATCCTAATGATCCTGAAATTTTCGGTGATCTAAATCGATTATGTGGTATAATTGCGCTCTTTAACCGATTCTGAGTTCCGTGTTTTTTCTTGGATAATATTTTTAAGAGTGGTCATGATCACCTGTCGTTCGCGTCATTGATTGTATGGTATTGTACGCGTTTTTAAAATATCATAATGTGATTTTGACGATTGATTCATGCTCTGTTGAACTAGTATTTACTTTCTTAGTTTTTTTCAGCACATGATCAATTGTAGTGGATTGTAATGATATGGTATCGATTGTTCAGCACAAATGGTTTCATGATTCTGATTTAATAAATATTCTCTCGTTACTTAATAAAGGCGAAGATAAGTCTTGTATTGTAGGAGGAGCAGTGAGAGATAGTTTAATGAACCTGAGTGTACAAGATATTGATATTGCTACGACTATTCTCCCCGATCGTGTGATGAGAATTTTTTCCAAGACACGATATAAAGTTATCCCAACAAGTATTAGCTATGGAACAATTAAAATAATATGCCGTAAAAAATATTTTGATATTACAACTTTGAGAAGTGATCTGATTACTGATGGACGCTATGCCAAAGTTGTCTTTACCCGTGATTGGAAGGCTGATTCTTTAAGAAGAGATTTCACGATCAATGCTTTATATGCAGATCAACAGGGTAAGGTGATTGATTATGTTGGGGGATTGAATGATCTCAGGAATCGTACAATAAAATTTATTGGTGATGCGCATCATAGAATTTTAGAAGATTATTTGCGAATTCTTCGTTTTTTTCGCTTTTTTGCACATTATGGTGAGAAGAATATTGATTCTGATGGATTAGTAGCGAGCATAAAAGCTAAAAAAGGTCTAAAAATTCTGTCTTCTGAACGTATATGGTCAGAAATAAATAAGCTATTAGAAGCAAAAAATCCCCTCAATGCCATTGTACATATGTACAATGGGGGGATATTTAAAGAAATATTTCTCGACGTGCAAGAAATATCCCTTGACCAATTATCACAAGTTATTGAGGCAGAGCAAGTATTCGAATGGAAGATTGATTCTTTACTACGTTTTATTGTTCTGATTTCTTGGCAAGACAAGAAATCGATTTTATCTATGGCTAAAAAATTTAGCTTACCTCGTGAAATAAGATATTTTTTGATTTCGTTTTTTAACTGTAATTTTAATCAGAAAACACTTTCAATACCAGAAATTAAAAAATTATTTTATCTTTATGGTGATAAGGTAATGATAGCAAAATTAAAAATATTTTTAGCTCTCCATTATAACAATCTTACTCATCAGGACACTTGTTTTATTTTGCAAGTACTGTCAGATATTATACATTGGAAAAAACCCTTGTTTCCATTAACAGGAGATGATGTTGTGAAATATGGCATTCCTCCAGGAAAAAAAGTAGGGAATATTCTGGTTCATTGTAAACAAGAATGGATTAATTCTTCTTTTCAATTATCTCAAGAAGATTTGCATCACCTTTTGCGAAAATTAATTGCATCTTCTCAATAAGTAATAGATAGTTCAAGCACAACAAATATCTTATCAGTCAATCATGATTTAATCAGGGAAGACGAAGAAGAAGGTAAAAATTTTGTGGTGGAGACAGGAGGCAGATCTTTTCTCCAGGCGTTATAGTGTAAATTCCACTGATAGCATGTGTTGCGATAAAAATATAAGGGAGAAAAAGTAGGCTTTCTTACTAAGCGACTCTCTTCAATAGTACTATCATTTGTATCGATAGCTTCATATACGGCGCCAGGTTCTGTTACAAGTGAAGGAATATTATGTTCCCACCAATGTTTCATATCCATATCAATAGGGCGATAAATGTTTTTACGAACATTTAAAAGATGAATAGCCGCTTCTTTTCCGATGAAATAACCAGTAGTCCGAGGAGATAATATTCTAGGTTGATGTATATCGAAGTTTCCTGGAAGCGTACATAAATAACTGTCTTTTTTAGGTTTTTTACGTAATGCGTCAAACTTGATGAGAATATTATTTATATCACATTTGCTTAAATGCGGGAGTAATTGGCTAAATTCATCTGAAAAGTCCGCGTCATCTTCTAAAATAATTGCCCCTATAGCAGGAGAATATGCAATTCTTTTCCAAAGATGAATATGGCTTATATAACAACCAATTTCAGGAAGAGATAACAAACGTTTAAATTGGCATTGACGCTTTTGATGAGAGAATATCCTATTACAAATAGGATTATTTTCTCCATATATAGCATCAAAAAAAGAAAACTGAAGGTGAATACGGGCAGCACGATGACAGAATTTTTCGCGTCTTGCATGAGAGAAAGGAAGACTGATTACATATACAGGAATTGGCATGAATCTCTAAACTCCATGAACATATCTTAGATGTTTTTGCGATAATATATTTCAATGAAGAATCATATTCTTACAAGGTAATCTCTTTATGCTGACTGTTTACTTATCGACTTACTTATCGACAGAGTATGTATGTTGTGTAACGCTAGATTCTATCTTTATTTGGATGATGTAACAGAATGAAGTCAAAATTAAATAAACGAATGCTAGCTCACAGTAGATGATAAGAGGTTGGTAAGTGGTTGATACGATTCGCTGTGCTGTTTGAAAAATTTCTGGAATAGTGATAGTGGAAGCCACTGAAGTGCTTTTTAGAATCGATATGAACTCACTTGATAAAGGCACAGCAGATGTAGTAATAGTCTGCGGCAATATAATATGACGTATGGTTTGCTTCCTTGTTAATCCAATGGCATACGAAGCATCCCACTGTCCTTTGGGAATAGATATTATAGAAGAACGTATTATTTCTGATATATAAGCAGAAAAATTCAGTGTAAGACTGATAATGATCGCAACGAAGGAATCAAAGACGATACCTATGTGAGGTAGTCCATAAAAAATTACGAATAATTGGACTAGAAGGGGAGTACCGCGGAAAATCCATACATAAAAGTGCATGATTAAACTTATTATGGTATCTGAAAAAAAAATTCGGATAACTGCAATAAAAAAACCTATGATAAGACTTATGACGAAAGAGATGCATGCAATCGGCAATGTAACCACAATAGCAGCGTAGAGCAGTTGTGGGAAAGAATCGATAATTAAATTGAACCATTCATATTTCATAAAATTGTAATCCGAAACAACAGCTTTTCAATTATGAAGAACAACCAGGTACACTTGATATAATGTTTTTGTCAAAATATCTATCGAATATTTTTTTGTAAGTACCGTCTAAGTGTATTGCGCACAAGATTTCGTTAATAGATCGTGTGAGTTTATTATTTCCTTTTCGCATCATAAAAGCGACAGCACTGTTATCTTTCATACGATCGGCAATCTTAAAGAGATTGCCGTCATGAGGACGACGTTCTAAAAAATTGAAAAAAGGAATATCGGGTATCATAGTTGCATCGGTGCGCTTACTTAATAATAATTGTAAAGATTGTTCAAAATTATGACTAAATACTAGGTGGGATTTCAATTCCTTGGCAAATCGCGAAAGATCTGTGCCAAGTATTTGAGCCACTGTTTTGTCGGTAAGATCCTTAAAACTACGAATGTCCTGTTGATCACTACGAACGACCAATAACACACGATGTGCGATATAAGGAATGGAAAAATCATATTTTTTTTGTCGCTCTGGTGTAATAGCGACATTGACTAAAACGTCATAACGATTGGTATCCAGTCCAGTGATAAGGCCACTCACTGCTGTTTCAAAAAATTCTACTTTTAGATTAAGGCGATGAGCTACTTCTTTGATAAGATCAATATCAAATCCTGTTAATTCACCCCTGCCGTCTTGAGCATGAAAACTATGGGGAGGATAAATGCCATCTGTACCAACACGAAGAGCGGATTGATCTTCCGTGCGAAAAGGATAAATTACAAAATAGTAGGAAAAAAGAATAAAGAATGGAGCGAAAAATAGATATTTTGAAAAAAATATTTTCCTTAAATCTCTAAGGAGACGACGCATAATTATATTTCCTCTCATATTTTTTTAATTTTTGAGTATAATGCATCGCTCGCTATGAACTCATGCTTTCTTTTAAAGTTATAATATTTACTACAAAAAATATTGTAGAATGAAGTTTATTTATTGTTACAAGAGATATAATGAGCAAGTTCTATCAAAGATTGTGCTTTTTCCCCATATGGGCTTATTATTTCAATTACTTGTTGCTTTCTGCGGTCTATTTCTTTTTTTATCCACTTTTTCCCTTTAATTTTGACAAAACTATTTTTTTTGGTAACGGCACTTTGTATTGATTTTTTTTCTATTTTTTGGAGATCTTCTTCACAATCAAGTAAGTCGTCAGCTAATTGGAAAATAATTCCTAAGTTTTCTCCAAAACAACGCAATCGCTCTTTTTCGTTTTGACTAGCGTGCGCCATAATAGCTCCTGATTCACAAGCAAAGCACATGAGTGCTCCAGTTTTCATTTTTTGTATCATGAACACCTGTGTTTCATCGATAAATTCGTCTTGAATATCTAGCATTTGTCCGCCAAGCATGCCTTGTAACCCTATATTATGTGTTAGGGAAAGCATTAACTGAGACCGTATATTATCTTTTAATTGAGTTTTTGGAGAGGAAATGATTTCAAAAGCATAGGTTAACAAACCATTGCCAGCAATAATAGCGGTGACTTCATCGTATTGAATATGTACTGTTGGCTTACCACGGCGAATATATCCATTATCCATTGAAGGAAGATCATCATGAATCAAAGAATAACAATGGATACACTCAATAGCAGCACCAACACGCAATGCTGTTAAATGATTTACGTTAAATAATGAAGCACATTCAGTGACGAGAAAAGAACGTATTTTTTTCCCTCCCAAGAGAGCGTAACGGATGGCAGAGAGTAAGCGATCATTATGTTGTGTTTGCATATGAGAGGCTGTCTGCAACAACAAATCATCTAAAATAGTGTCTATCCTTTTGGAATTTTCTTGTAACTTAGATGGCAAGCCACCATTCATTTATTTTTCCTTTTCATTCATTAAATTTATCGATCTCTCAAAAAAAATAATAAGGAAACTATTTTAGAGAGCTGATAATTTTCAGATATTTTTTCTAATTCATAAGAGGTTGATAAATAATATGGCTTTGAACCATTGCTGTTAAGAAGGATCAAGATATTCTCGCATTTGCGAATCTCTCACGATATACCCAAGATCTTTTTATATTATTTTAATTCTATTGTAAATTGATAAAAAACGATTTTTAATCAGTGACTTATATTCTATTATAATAATTCATTTATTACAGATATATTGATATTTATTCCTCAAAAATCGTGATTTATTTGAACAAATTCTCTTGTAAGATAATAATAGATAGTTTCATTTTTCATCTTCCAATAAAAGATTTGCCAATGCATTTATTAAGTAGATTCCGTTTTTATTTTAAAAAAGGTATTGCTTCTGAAAAAGCGAATTTTTCTATAATCTTTGCTTTGAGCGTTATGTCTTTCCTGCTGCTTATAGGATTTTTAATATATGTTTTGGATTGGCATTATAAAAAAAATTCTATGGAAAGTGCCAATAATGCTGCTATTTTAGCTGGTGCATCAAAAATGGTATCAAATTTAAGTCGCTTAGGTGATAGATTTGAAAGTATTTCAAATCATGCAAAGAGAGCTTTGATAGATGATGCGAAAAGATTTATTAAAAACCATATTAAAGAATCTTTGTCCGGATATTCTGCTGTATTTTATAATACAGAGATACAGAATATTGTAAATAGTTCTCGTATTTCTATGACTCATATGGCAAATAATCGCCTTGATTCTTCAAATAATACAATCTTTTATAATATGGATGTGATGACATCTTACGATTATCGTCTTCAATTTATAGAACATCTTTTAAATCAAAGATATAATCAAAAAATTGTATCTTTTATTCCCGCTCTTTTGAGAATAGAGATGGGAGAGCGTCCTATTTTCCTTATAGAACTAGTTGTGGATCTTTCTGGTTCAATGCATTGTGCGATGAATTCTGATCCAGAAGATGTAAATTCCGCTCCCATTTGTCAAGATAAAAAGCGTACTAAAATGGCAGCACTCAAAAACGCTCTGCTTCTATTTCTTGATTCTATAGATCTTTTATCTCATGTGAAAGAGGATGTCTATATGGGATTAATAGGATATACAACGCGTGTTGAAAAGAATATAGAACCATCCTGGGGAACAGAGAAAGTCCGACAATATGTCACTCGAGATATGGATTCCCTTATATTGAAACCAACGGATTCGACTCCCGCAATGAAGCAAGCATACCAAATTCTGACTTCTGATAAGAAAAGATCTTTTTTTACTAATTTCTTTCGTCAAGGAGTAAAAATTCCTTCTCTTCCTTTTCAAAAATTTATTATATTTTTAACAGACGGAGAAAATAATAATTTTAAAAGCAATGTCAATACCATAAAAATATGCGATAAGGCTAAGGAAAACTTTATAAAAATCGTGACTATCTCTATCAATGCATCTCCTAATGGTCAGAGACTCTTAAAAACATGTGTGAGTTCTCCTGAATATCATTACAATGTGGTGAATGCTGATTCTCTTATTCATGTATTTCAGAATATTTCTCAATTGATGGTTCACCGTAAATATAGTGTAATCCTCAAAGGATAAATAATTTCCATGTGCATGTGGTATTGATTTTCATATGCAGAGATTATCTGCTACTTTGGAAAAGTCGATATTTTATTTTACAGGAAAGCTAAAGATAGTTTCTATCTATTTTTTTGTTCTTTTATATTTGAGATGTTTTTTAATTTTTTACTTTATATCATGCTCTTAATGAAATAAATATAAGAAAACAATAATAAAAATTTAATGAAAAATCGCTGTATTTTTCGTTCTCAATAAGATGTATAGAAGTTAATCATTAATGAGAATCATATACGATAATGTAATTTTTATGCATTTATTTAATGATAATAGCGTATCATGCGAACAATAGTGTTTATGTTTTTTTAATCGGTAGAGGATGTCGATGATCTTGAAAAATTCCACAAAACTTCTTCTTCGTGGAAGAAATATAGTTATTTTTATTTCTTTTATAGATTCTATTATTTTATGGTGTCAGCATAGTCGCCATGTTGATTTTGTAATTGATTCTTTAATGAATCTAGCGTTGATTATGTTAATCGTGTTGTGTCGACCAGTGAGTCATAGACGTTTCTTTGCTCTATTATTTATATATTTAATCATTATCTTTCGGTTTATGTTACTTATTGTTAAGGCTGTATTCTAAACTGATAAGGAAGACCATTCATTCATTAATGTTGGTTATTGTAAGTACTTACTCCTATGTCTAAGTCTAAAATTTTGATTATACAATGAGCATAAGACCTACGTTTTTTATCTATTAGGTGCAATTCTCACACTTTGTTCCTGTATTTTATCTGTTATTTTGTCGAAAGACTCTAGTAATTCACGACTATCATTAACAGCAAAAAACTGACCTGAAGAATCAGTGCATTTACGCAATAAATCCTGTCCTTCTGGTGGGGCAGAAACAGCAACAGAATAGATTTTCATACCTGCGTTACGCATGTATTCACATATTTGGAGTGTATTGAGAGTATTCTGGTAAGCACTGGCGCCGGAATTTTCTCCATCCGTTATGAATATAACAAATTTCTTTAGGCGAGTAGATCCTATAGTATTGTGGGAAGATTCTTTTTCGTTATATAACTCTCTATAGGCGTGGTGCATAGCTGGGTATGTGTTAGTATTCTCGTATGGATTTAATTTGTTTAATCTGCTCTTTACTTCATTTAAATTATTTGAAAGTGGTGTACATTGATTCCCAACAATACCTATATTGTAAGCGATTGTTCCTATTCGTACTGACAGATTTTTTTTCTCCTGTATAGCCTTCTGAATCGAATTCACAAGATTACCAGCGGATTCTATGAGAACATCGATTTTTCTATTCGCAGGAGCAGGAGCAGGGGCATACTTGGACTTGGTAGTATTTTTAGACCAAAAAGACTTCTTGGGAGGGGGGGGTAAAAGATATTTATTTGATGTCATATTATTATTATCATTATGTTTTTGAAGATATAGATCCTCCATAGAGCGTGAGACATCAAGTACCATGCAGATTGATATAGCTAAATTTTCAGAAGATCTTTCGATTATTCCAGTGCTGCGAAGTGATAAATTAGTCAGTGCTGAGGGAATTAAACCCTTTAAAAACAAGTTTTCTGTGGGTATTTCGTACTGAGCTTTTGATTCCGCTATATATTGTAATGGATTGTTTTTATCCTTGGTAATGTTAATCTGCGCTTTCTGTGCAATATCTCCTGCGTTTTCTCTTATATAAGATCCTTGTTTTAGATGCTTTTTGATCTGTTTTTTGAAGATAGTACTTGTTTGATCCTTTTTTGTCGTCGGATCTTTTATTGTTCGGTCTGATACAATAGATGCACATCCAGAAAGAACAGCAGCATCTAAAGCAGATTGCATTTGATTCCGTATGTACATAATGTGCGCTAAATCGATAGCATAGGTGATAAACAAAAAGCATACCGAAATTATAATTGCGGTCATGATAGCCACGATACCTTTTCGGTTTTTTAAACAAAACCAAAAGTTGTGCGATATTTTACTATCGTTGCATAAAAAAATCAATTTAGCTGTATTCCATAATTTATCTATTAGAAGTCGCCTGATGACGAGGCGATTAGAAATAAAACAATGTATTTATTTCTAATTTAACTAGAAACTTATCTTCTAGATAATATCAATGAACATTAATTTGCAACTATCAATTTGTTTTATAGTAAAAATATACTATGTATGCGTGAGTATTTTTTCTCTATATTGTAATTTTTCGTATTGTTTCAGGCAAAGCGATAAAAATAGAGGGCATTAAGAGGGGGAATTTTCCATAATGTGAGAAGTGTTCTTAAATTTATTTCTATGTTCAGTAAATAAAAAAGAATTAAAGATAATTTTAATATTACTTCCGATCATATTGATCGCTATATGTGAAAGTGTTTCCTTGAATAGGATTTTCTTTTCAGAATCGAAAGGAAAAGGATCTTATGTGAAAATGGTCTACGATGACGCTTCTTATGGATAAACTCATGAGGCAATCGAGGGATTTGTATGTCCTATATAGTGTCGTAAACATGAAATTCGCTGAGACACTTCTACCAGATCTGACAGCATTTCTTGTGTGTTTTTTAAATGTTTTGATGAATCTGGTTCATAATTATCAATATAAACCCGAAGGGTACTATTCTCTGTATCTGTTCCAGATATTCGGTAGATTATTCGAGAATGGTTGTCAAACACAACACGTATGCCTTGTTTGTCACTTACGTTACCATTGGTAGAATCTGTATAAACAAAATCACCGGCTTGTTTTATTTTTTGACCAATAAACGAACTCCCTATTAGATTCTTTAGTCTATAACGGAAATCATTCATAAAATCTTGTGCTTTTTCTGTAGGAATACCAAGATAGTCATATCTAGAATAATAATTTCTACCATAAGTAGCCCAATGTTTATGGACGATATCTAATAGGCTTTCTCCTCGAACTGCCAAAATATTGAGCCAAAACAAAATAGACCAAATACCATCTTTTTCTCGGGAATGATTTGAACCCGTACCGAAACTTTCTTCTCCACAGATAGTTATCATGCCATTTTCGAGTAGGTTATTGAAAAACTTCCAACCAGTAGGAGTTTCAAATAGTTTTAAGTTAAGCTTTTCGGCAACGCGATCAAGGGCGGCGCTGGTTGGCATTGAACGTGCTACACCTACCAAGCCAGTAGCATAGCCAGGTATTAGTCCTGCGTTGGCAACCATGATTGCTAAGCTATCGGATGGATTTACAAATATTCCTTTTCCGAGAATCATGCTGCGATCGCCATCTCCGTCGCAAGCAGCTCCAAAATCAGCACTATCATGCATCATCATTCGATCATATAGGTCTTTCGCATGAATAAGATTAGGATCAGGATGGCATCCTCCAAAATCTTCTAAAGGAATGAAATTACGTACTGAACCAGTAGGGGCGCCAAGTTTTCTTTCTAAGATTTCTTTCGCGTAAGGGCCAGTCACGGCATTCATGCAATCAATATCAATGCGAAATCCAAAGCTAAGAAGTTTGCGAATTGCATCAAAATCAAAAATATTTTCCATTAACGCTACGTAATTTTCGATAGGATCAATAACGGATATAGTCATGTTGGCTAGTTCTTTGGTGCCAATATGGTTAATATCGACGTCATTGGCTTCTATTATTTGATAAGAAGTGATTTTTTTTGATTCTTCGAAAATATCTTCTGTTTGTTGTTCAGAAGCGGAGCCACCACTACTCGTATTATATTTTATGCCAAAGTCTTGCGTGGCACCTGCAGGATTATGGGAAGCAGTTAAGATAATGCCTCCAGAAGCTTTATACTTGCGGATGAGATGAGAAACGGCAGGAGTTGAGAGGATTCCTCCTTTTCCTATAATAATGCGAGCAAAACCATTTGCCGCGGCTATCTTGATGATTTTTTGTATTACAATGTGATTATAAAAGCGACCATCGCCACCAACAACAAGCGTCTTTTCTGCACAATCCACATTGTTGAAAATAGCTTGGATAAAATTTTCTGTGTAAGAATTCTGCTGAAAAACGCTGACCTTCTTTCGCAATCCCGACGTTCCAGGTTTTTGATCTTGATAAGGAACAGTGGGGACTATAGTGCACAACATTGATCGAATTACACTTTTCTCAGAAACCAACGGCTATAACACATCACTATCTTAGAACAAGAAGGTGCGTTTTGCGCGCATTTGGGCAAAAGATTAAAACAAATATGCATGATTCTTAAGATCAATAACCTCTCCATATTCTCAGCTATCTACGTTAAAATATCCTGTAATCAAGCGATATATATGCACCTGATAATAAGAATTTTTTTACGATATATGAAATATTTTCACAAGACAGCTTCGTTTTGTAATGTATTTCACCAACGTCTTTGCGGACTATATAATAATCCATTGTATATTTGCAATAGTGACCTCACTAATCGGAATAAATTGTTCTCAGTCTCATAATCTTAATAATTGTGCAATGAGTACATATAAGTGGGATATCTAACTGGATAGCATAATTTTTAATTCTGCTCGTTGATGAAGATATTTTTTCTGGTTCTATTGATTTTACTCTCTAAAATATTCATGAAGATGATTTTCCTCTAAAAATTCTCAGTTTTCTGGCATCATTGAAATCAGAGTAATAGCTTTGTTTCGTATGACTATTTCAATATAGCTCTGATGCTAATAATTTTGGGAATATGTCACTTATTTCTTTTGTTTTTCAATTATATAGTTCACTATTTCCATTGACGCCCAAAATTTCCCATGTTATCCCATAATGAACCTTTTTATTGAGGTGTTGAGTCGTTGGGTAATATAGGGTATGGTATGAGCCGTTTTTTATCAAACGTAACGCAGAAAATAGATTCCAAAGGACGTGTTTCTGTTCCTTTTGTTTTTCGAACGATTTTAGCACAACGCTGTATTACCGATTTATATTGTTTCCAAGATTTTTTTTTCCCCGCGATTAGTGTTGGCAATAGTGATCTACTTGAGTATTTTGAGCAAAAAATAGCAGAATATAATCCATTTTCTATACAAGCTAATCAATTGTCCTTATTGGTGCATGGAGGGGGGATTTTCTTGAAAATGGATTCAGAAGGAAGAATCCTTATGACAGATTTTATTCGCGTATTCACGGGTATTGAAAATGAAGTTACTTTTGTGGGTAGAGGGAATTATTTTCAATTATGGAATCCGCAGACTTTTAGAAAATTACAAGAAGAATCAAGAAATGAATACTGCCGTCAACTATTACAAAAATGAAAGATACGTTGGGATATACTATGGAATCCAAATCTTGTAAAACGATGTCTTCGGCTATTCATCATACAATCGGTGACCATGTTCCTGTCCTTTTGGAAAAGGTTATAGCACTACTTAATCCTGCTCCAGGAAAGGTTATTTTGGATGCGACATTTGGTGCTGGGGGATACAGTCGTTCTTTTTGCAAAATGGGATCCAACGTCATTGCATTAGATCGTGATCCATTCGCAGTATCTTGTGGACAAGAAACCATGCGAGATTACAAAGAACAATTTTCTCTTTTTCAAGCAACTTTTTCTCAATTGCAAGATTATGTGCCAGATAAGGGCGTTGATGGTGTTGTCTTTGATCTAGGGGTATCATCCATGCAGATTGATTGTGGAGATCGAGGTTTTTCTTTTCAAAAGTCTGGTCCTTTAGATATGCGCATGTCTTGTTCTGGGATTTCAGCTTCTGATGTTGTCAATCAAGCTAATGTGAAAGATTTGACGCGTATTTTAGGAATTTTAGGAGAGGAAAAACAAGCCTCTCGCATTGCACATGCTATTGTAAAACGTCGTCAATCTGCTCCTTTTCAAACGACACAAGATTTATCTTCTCTCATCCAAAAGACTGTTTATTTTAGTAAGAATAACCGTATTCACCCTGCTACTCGTTCGTTTCAAGCATTGCGGATATTTGTTAACAATGAAATAGAAGAATTAGCGCAAGGCTTGCGATCCGCAGAAAAAGCACTCAAAGCTGGAGGGCTATTAATAGTTGTTTCTTTCCATTCTTTGGAAGATCGTCTTGTTAAAAAATTTTTTGCCAGTCGCTCAGGAAAAGTAATGGCTGTACGTCATATGATTCCTTCTAATGCTCATCCTGCCGTTTTTCAATCCATCACTAAAAAAGTGGTAGTACCGACTCAAGAGGATGTGGCCTTTAACAGACGTTCACGTTCTGCAAAATTACGTGCAGGAATGCGTACTGTAGAGCGATCAATAGAAGATGATTCCTTTGTACATTTGCCTCGGTTACCCACACTTTCTCAATTTAGGGGATGACATGTTCAAAACATTGGATTTCATTATACTCGGTGTTGTCCTTGCTTCTATAACAATTACGTATTCCATTAAACATGAAACAGAGGGGAAAAAGGAAAAACTAAGAATCCTAGAAAATAAAATTACCTCAGAACAAAATTATATTGATTTGCTAAAAGCTCAATGGGCGCTACTAATTCAACCTGATCGAATTAAAGATCTAGTCTCTCTTTATCAAAAAGAATTACAATTACAAGCAACTAATCCAATTAATTTAATTACTTATGATGATTTAGCGAGGTTAAAAAAGCACACTCTTTTGCCTGAAAATCGTTCTAATTTACCCAAGAGAACTGTAGAAAGGCGCCAACATCGAAAAGAAATTGTGCAACAACAATGAATTTATCGATTTTGCGAGTGGGGAGGTTATACTTCTAGAATGATTTTTCCTTTTATCACTGTATCACAGTTTCGAATGTTTTTCTCCATGGGTATATTGCATAACCATAATATGAATATGTCGCATAACAGTGCTAATATTTCTTTTCGGAATATGGAAAGCGGACATAATCTTTGTCAAAAAGGATGCCATATGGAGGATGGACAGGATCTTTTTCAAAAAAGACGTCGCAAGGTTATTGCACACAGCAAAAATCGCATTGGCATGACTATTGTTGTGTGTCTTGTTATATATATTATTCTTGCAATTAGAATAATACAATATGGTAACATACATCCTGAACCTATTGCTCCTTCAATGAATATTGATGAATACGGCATGTCACGTCCTGATATTATTGATAGAAATGGGGAAATATTAGCAACGGATATACCAACTTTTTCCCTTTATGTTGAACCACATAAGGTTATTTCTCCCGATGAGATTATAGAAAAACTGCAAATCGTATTACCGAATCTTGATTCTGAAATGATTCGCCGTAAATTATCATCTGAAACAAAATTTCAATGGTTGCGTCGTAAATTATCTCCACAACAGCAAAAACGTATTTTAAGTTTTGGATTGCCAGGAGTGGGTTTTCGTCTTGAAAAAAGTCGTTTTTATCCTGCTGCCTCTCATGCATCACATGTGGTTGGTTATGTGGATATCGATAATCGTGGTATTACTGGGATTGAAAAATTTCTTGATATGCAGGGATTGACTCGTGTTTTTACAACCAATAAAGGCGAGAAAAATCTTCAACCCATTCGATTAGCACTTGATTTGCGTATTCAAAATATAGTTCATCAAGAATTAGTGGAGAATAAGAAAAAATATAATGCGGAATCAGTAGGTACCGTGATTCTAAATGTTTCTACAGGAGAGGTCATTTCTATGGTCTCTATTCCTGATTACGACCCACATGAGGCATTTAAAGGAAAAAAAGAAGGATGGTTCAATCGTATTTCTTATGGAATATTTGAAATGGGATCAATTTTTAAGGTCTTTACCATTGCTATGGGGATTGATAGTGGCTTGTTTACAGTAAAAGATCTTTTTGACACCCGTAATCCCATTAAAGTAGGGAAACATGTTATTCATGATTATCATCCACAAAATCGTATTTTGACTATTCCGGAAATTTTCCGATATTCTTCTAATATCGGAGCAGCTCAAATTGCTGATGCTATGGGTATTCAGGGACACAAAGAATTTTTATATAGATTAGGTTTATTATCTAAACTAGAAACCGAATTACCTGAAATTCAAGCACCTTCTTATCCATCACAATGGAAAAGAATTCATTCGTTGACGATTTCTTTTGGGCATGGTCTTTCGACGACACCATTGCAAACAGCAGTTGCCGCTGCTGCTCTTATTAATGAAGGTAGATTGATCCCACCAACTTTTATGATCCGCAGCCGTGAAGAATCGGAGAAAGTATCGCGTATAGTTCTCAAAAAGAATACGGTAAAAACAATGCGTTCCTTATTGCGTGAAGGAGTGACAGGTGGTTCAGGAAGACGAGCATTTGTTCCAGGATTTGAGGTAGGAGGAAAAACTGGTACAGCTCAAAAAGTTATTAAAAAACGTTATTCAGACACATTGAATTTTAATTCTTTTCTAGCAGTTTTTCCTACAACTGATCCTCAGTATATTGTGTTGAGTTTCATGGATTCTCCAAAAATCAAAGAACGCAATCAGCTTACTGCTGGAATAAATGTAGCTCCTATGGTAGGGAATATCATTCGTAGATCTGCTTCAATGCTTGGTGTAAAACCCGTTTTTTTGAAATAATACATTCGATATTCAATGATTGTAGTGATACAGGTATTGAGGAATACTTTTACGGTATTGTGTGAAAGGAGATGGTATTGAAATTACAAGATCTGATATATAAAGATTTTCCAGAGCTTATAAATCAATTGTCGATTTTTCCAATGCAATGGAGGGAACGGAAGATCAATGAAGTTTCTTCAGATAGTCGCCATATTCAAGCAGGGTGGATATTTGTAGCGATTGTTGGGAATAAAGAAGATGGTCATCTTTTTATTCCACAAGCAATAGCGCAAGGTGCCGAAGCTATTGTCGTATCTTCTGCGTATTCATTACAAGATTTTTCAGCCACTATCAGGTCAAATACTCCAATTTTAGTCGTCGACAATACAAGAAAATTTCTCTCTCTTTTCGCCTCTAGATTATATGGCAAACACCCTGAAAACATCCTTGCGGTTACCGGTACTTCTGGAAAAAGTTCCGTGGCTTCTTTTGTGCAACAGATTTGTCAACGTTCTGGTCTATCATCCTTTCAAATTGGACCAACGAGTACTATTTCTTCTTTTGCACAAGATAATCGTTTAACTACTCCTAGTCCTATTTATCTAGCAAAAGCATTATCGTATCTTTCTTCTCAGGGTGTGACCCATGTATCTGTTGAGGCATCCAGTCATGGATTAGATCAACATAGATTAGATGGCATCAAGTTAATTGCGGGATCTTTTACAAACTTGGGACGTGATCATATCGATTACCATCAAACCCAACAGGCATATTTTAACGCTAAAATGCGTCTTTTTGAAGAATTGCTACCCAAGGAATCTCCTGCGATTATTTATGCAGATGATGCCTATTCCAAAGAAGTGATGAAACGTGCCCATAATGCAGGTTGTCGTGTGTTATCAGTAGGATATCAAGGAAAATTTATTCATCTTAAAAAAGTATGTGCAATCCATAATAAACAACAAGTTACTATATCTGTTGAAGGAAAGGATTTTGATTTTCTGTTTCCTCTTCCAGGAGAATTTCAAGTATATAATGCGTTAGTTGCCGCAGGATTATGTATTGCAATAGGAATAGATAGTGCCCTTGTCCTTGAACATTTAGAAAAATTGCATGTTGTTCCTGGACGTTTTGAGTTTGTTGGTACAAATTCCAGAGGTGGTAGAATTTATGTTGATTATGCTCATACTTCTAATTCGCTCGAGATGATTCTAAAAAACATTCGTACTATTACATCAGGTCGTATTATTGTGGTTTTTGGTTGTGGAGGAGATCGTGATCAAGGGAAACGCCCAATAATGGGGAAAATTGCCCTAGATTTGGCGGATATTGCTATTGTCACAGATGATAATCCACGTTCGGAAGATCCTGAAAAAATACGAGCTGAAATCATCCATGGTATTCCTGGTTTTATTGAAAAAGGAAATCGAATAGAGGCTATACGTACTGCTATAGAGATGCTCAATAAGCAAGATGTCTTAGTTGTGGCAGGTAAGGGACATGAGACAGTACATATTGTGACTAATGGGGAAAAAAAAATGTCTGTTGATTGTGATATTATACGTGAAATTTTAGGCTTAATTCTATGAATCCTTTATGGACATTTCATGATTTGCTTCAGGCTATCCAAGGTCATTCGATTGGAATCGTCCCCCAAGGGTTTGTAAATGGAATTTCAATAGATAGCCGTTCTATTGCTCCTCAGGAAGCATTTTTTGCTATCAAGGGTCCTCATTATGATGGTCATGATTTCATCTTGCACGCAGTGCAAAAAGGTGCTGGTCTTGTGGTTGTCAATACAGATATGGTTGCGTCTATAGGATCATTATCTATTCCTGTTTTTGGTGTGGATGATGTTTTGGGTGCTTTAAACAAACTTGCGGTAGCTGCACGCCTTCGTTCTAAGGCGACAATTATTGCCATTACTGGTTCTGTTGGTAAAACTACTACGAAAGAAATGCTCACTATCGCCTTGTCGTCTATAAAGAAGACCTATGCTTGTATTGGTTCATATAATAATCATATTGGAGTTCCATTAACGTTAGCACGCATGCCTGTAGATGTAGATTTTGGGATTTTTGAACTAGGAATGAGCCATTTAGGTGAAATCCGTTTTTTAACACATTTAGTTCGTCCTCATATAGCGGTAATTACTACGATTGCTCCTGCGCACTTGAGTAATTTTTCAGGGATAGAAGAAATTGCATCTGCCAAAGCAGAAATTTTTGAGGGATTAGAAAAAACAGGGACTATTTTTCTGAATTATGATGATTCCTTTTTTGAACTTCTCAAAGCAAAGTCCCATGCTCTAGGAATAAAAACAATTTATTCTTTTGGCAAATCGAAAAATGCTGATTTCCAGCTGCGAAAATGGAAACAGTGTTCTGAACAGTCTTGGATGGAAGTACAATTACAAGGGAAATCAATGGAGGTAGTACACCATGGGATTGGATATCATATGGCGCAGAATATGCTCATGACATTAGGAATTGTATCAATTTTGACTGCTGATGTTGATACAGCTATTAAGGCACTTTCTGTTTTCCATCCTAAAGAAGGAAGAGGTAAGCGTTATCGTTGTGCGTTAAACCAAGGATTTTTCACTCTGATTGATGAAAGTTATAATGCTAATCCTGCTTCGATGAAAGCGGCAATATCTGTTTTATCTCAAATCTCTCCACATGGGGAAGGGCGTCGCATTGCGGTCCTTGGTGATATGTGTGAAATGGGAGAATTATCACAATCTTTTCATATCGATTTGGCAGAAGTGTTATCCTTATACAATATTTCGCATGTATGGTTAAGTGGTTTTCATGTATTGGCATTAAAGGATGCATTGCCTCGTAGTATTCATGTACACTATTCCGAAACAATGGATGGTCTTTTTTTGTTTATCCAATCATCTCTTGTGGATGGAGATGTTGTAGTGGTTAAATCTTCGAATTCCTGTGGATTTTATCGTCTTATCAATTTATTACTTGAGGAATTTCCTGCGATTCAATAAGACCATCATAAGACAGTTTGTGTAATCTACCAAAGAGGTGAAAATGTTTATCCAGTTGGCTGATTTTTCAGAATATTATATTATCACTCATGTTTTAAAGTATGTTACTTTTAGATCTAGTGCGGCATTCTTCAGTGCTATGCTTATTGTTTTTGCCTTTGGGCCTAAGGTTATTGATTGTTTGCGTTCTCTCCAAGAATTTCGAGGGCAACCTGTTCGCGTTCCCAATTTGCCAATCCATGCTAGGAAAATTGATACTCCTACTATGGGTGGTATCATCATTTTGATGGGACTAATAGGATCATCTCTTTTGTGGGCTGATTTTTCTTCTCTTCATGTGAGTATTATTTTATTATTAACGTTAAGTTTTGGTTTAGTGGGTTTTTATGACGATTATATCAAAATCACCACAGGAGATGCAGGAGGGCTCTCGGGGAAAGTGAGGATTTTAATAGAGTTTATTATCGCTATATTGGCTGTTTGTGCTTTGCTTTTTTATTCGAATTCAACGCTCTTGGGTATAGAAACAAAAACTTCTATAGTTTTTCCTTTTTTTAGAGATATTATTCTAGATATGGGGCTATTTTTTATTCCTTTTGCTGCTTTTGTGATTGTCGCAACGGCTAATGCCGTTAATTTAACAGATGGACTCGATGGTTTGGCTATTGTGCCAGTTATGATTGCATCTGTTGCATTTTCGTTTATTGCTTATGTTGCGGGAAACATTTTATTATCACATTATTTACAGGTCAATTTTGTTCCGGGTGTAGGGGAATTAGTTGTTGTGATAAGTGCTCTTATTGGTGCAGGGATCGGTTTTTTATGGTTCAATATTTCCCCTGCAGTGATTTTTATGGGAGATACGGGGTCGCTAGCATTAGGTGCGTTCATTGGTGGAATTGCCGTTTCAACTAAACATGAAATACTATTGATTATCATTGGAGGATTATTCGTCGTTGAAACACTTTCTGTCATCATGCAGGTGGGTTATTTTAAAATGACTAAAAAACGTGTTTTTTTAATGGCTCCAATTCATCATCACTTTGAAAAAAAGGGCTGGACTGAAAACCAAATAGTGATTCGTTTCTGGATTATTTCTTTTATATTCGCTGTTATTGGGCTTTTAACTTTGAAAATGCGTTAATATTTTGATGAAATTAAGTAGCTTTCGCAATCATTCAATTGCTGTTTTTGGATTAGGACGTTCGGGATTGTCCGCTGCTTGTGCTTTGAAGGATTCAGGAGTACATGTCATTGCTTGGGATGACCATCCTTGCGCTGTAAAACAAGCAAAAGATATGGGAATAGAAGTTATTGATTTTCGAGAGATTCCATGGTCTATAATTTCTTTCTTGGTTTTGTCTCCTGGTATTGCTTTGACAGGAGAAAACGCTCATTGGTGTGTTAAATTAGCGAACCAATTTAATGTGGAAATCATTGGAGATATCGAATTATTCGTGCGAGAACGACGTTTTTCGTCGTTGCAGTCTCCTTTTATTGCGGTTACTGGTACCAACGGTAAATCTTCTACGGTTGCATTGATTTCACATGTTTTACGAAAAAATGGTTATGATGTACAATTAGGTGGTAATATTGGTCTTCCGATTTTGAATCTTGAATATTTTTCTCCTAATCGTTTTTATGTGATTGAATGCTCTTCTTACCAAATAGAATTGACACCGACCATTGATCCTTCCATAGGAGTTCTTTTAAATATTTCTCCCGATCATCTTGATCGTCACCATACTTTGGAGAATTATGTCAATATCAAAAAAAAAATTGTAACCATGAGCAAACATGCGATTATTTGTATCAATGATCATCAATGTGAGAAAATTGCATATGACATGAATTTTATTGGGCATTCTATATCTCGGATATCATCTCAATCGCTGCAATCAGATTCCGATTTATATATTGATGAATCTTTCTTAAAATGTTCTGCCACATCAGAAGTAATATTTGATTTCTCGCAAGAAACAAAGAAACATAATATTCAGAATTTAGTGACCTCTGCTGTTGTTTGTATGCAATTAGGTTTAAAAGTTGAGGAGATCAAGAGAGCATTGTTGTCATGTGGTGGTTTGACACATCGTTTGCAAACAATAGCACGATTAGGGCATGTTATTTTCATCAATGATTCCAAGGCAACAAATCTTCACTCTGTGATTCATGCATTCTTGAATGAAAAACGCCGGATTTATTGGATTGCTGGTGGTTTGTCTAAATCTGATGATTTTTCTACTCTTTTTCCTTTTATATCAAAGATAGCAAAAGCTTATTTTATAGGGAACTCTGCTATGCTCTTTTTTCATCATTTCGGAGGAAAGATCAACAGTACTCTTTCTAAAACCCTTGACCAAGCACTTAAAAGTGTTGTTCGTGACGTAGAAAATGTACAATTGCCATCGATTGTATTATTTTCTCCAGGATGTGCAAGTTTTGACCAATATAATAATTTTCGAGAAAGAGGTTTCTCCTTTATGTCGCAGGTCTCAGAGATACCGGGCATAGAAATGCTCGTTGACATAGAAGAAGAAAGGAAATCTCTATGGTAAAACGAGCTGAAAGAGGGATACTGGCAGAATGGTTTTGGACTGTAGATTGGTTCTCCCTCATAGCATTTTTATTTTTATTAGGGTTGGGATTGATGTTGTCTTTTGCTTCATCCCCTTCTGTAGCAGAAAAATTAGGTCTAGAAAACTTTTATTTTGTTAAAAGACATGCTCTATTTCTTATCCCTTCCGTAATCATTATGATATCTTTTTCCCTTTTTTCTCCTAAAAATGTGAAAAATACAGCATTTATTTTACTTTTTCTCTCTTTAATAGCGATGTTTCTAACATTGTTTTGGGGAGTAGAAATTAAAGGAGCGAAACGTTGGTTGTATATTGCAGGAACATCGGTCCAACCTTCCGAATTTATGAAACCATCATTCATTATTGTCAGTGCTTGGTTTTTCGCCGAACAAATTCGCCATCCAGAAATACCAGGGAATATTTTTTCTTTTATATTGTTTGGAATCGTTATAGCGTTACTCATTGCACAACCTGATTTTGGACAAAGTATTTTGGTGTCATTAATATGGGATTGTATGTTTTTTATTACAGGTATTTCGTGGTTGTGGATTGTGGTATTTGCTTTTTTAGGATTGATGAGTTTATTCATTGCTTATCAGACAATGCCTCATGTTGCTATTCGCATTAACCATTTTATGACCGGAGTGGGGGATTCTTTCCAAATAGATAGTTCACGTGATGCAATCATCCATGGTGGGTGGTTTGGTAAAGGACCAGGAGAGGGAGTCATAAAGCGTGTTATTCCGGATAGTCATACGGATTTTGTTTTTTCTGTAGCTGCAGAGGAATTTGGTATTATATTTTGTATTTTTATTTTATGTATTTTTGCTTTTATAGTTGTGCGTTCTTTTCTTTATTCGCTAGTGGAGTCAAATGATTTTATTCGTATGGCTATATTTGGTCTGGCATTGCAGATAGCTTTACAAGCGTTTATTAATATTGGTGTTAATTTACATCTTCTCCCTACTAAAGGAATGACAATGCCTGCTATTTCATACGGGGGATCATCTATATTAGGGATATGTATTACAATGGGATACTTATTAGCATTAACGTGTCGTCGTCCTGAAAAACGCGCTTACGAAGAAGATTTTATGCATACTTCGATCTCACATAGTTCAGGATCATAAGTATGTCAGAAAACAATGTTATATTATTAGTAGCAGGGGGTACGGGAGGACATGTATTCCCCGCAGTGGCATTATCGCATGAATTAAAAAATCGAGGATATGCTGTCTATTTAATCACTGATCGTCGTGCAAGGTCTTTTATTACAGATTTTCCTGCTGATTCCATTTATGAGATTGTTTCTTCTCAGGTTCGATTTTCTAATCCCTTTGTTTTTTGGAATTCTTTAGTGATTTTATGGAAAGCATTTATCGCTTCTTTACGTTTGATAAAAAAATTAAAACCTAACGTCGTGGTAGGTTTTGGAGGTTATCATAGCATTTCTCCGCTATTAGCGGGAATGATATTACGGATACCCTCGATGGTTCATGAACAAAATGTTATAATGGGAAAAGCGAATCGTCTCTTATCTTGGGGAGTACAAATAATAGCAAGAGGATTAGTATCTTCTCAGAAAAAAGTATTATTACGCAAAATTATTGTAACAGGTAATCCTATACGCAGTTCCTTGATCAAAATGAAAGATATTCCGTATCAGTCTAGTGATTTAGATCAACCTTTTCATTTATTAGTATTTGGAGGAAGTCAAGGGGCAAAAGTTTTTTCCGATATTGTCCCTAAAAGCATTGCTCTTATACCAGAGATGCAGCGTAAACGATTAGTGATTATGCAACAAGTCCGTGAAGATGATAAAGAAAAAGTTCAAAAGCAATATGATGAATTAGGTTGTAAGGCTACTCTTGCTTGTTTTTTTAAAGATATTGAACGATATATTGTAGAAGCAAATTTGTTGATATGTCGATCAGGAGCTTTGACCGTTTCTGAGATAGCTGTTATAGGACGTCCAGCAATTCTTGTACCTTATCCTCATTCTGTTGATCAGGATCAGCTACACAATGCTTATTATTTACAAGAAGGAGGGGGAGCTAAAGTTATAACAGAAAATTTTCTTTCTCCTGAACGATTGGCTGAAGAGCTTTGTTCTGCTATGAAAAAACCAAGCTGTTTGGTTCAGATGGCTAAGCAAGTTTCTATGAAAGGAAAACCTCAGGCTGTTTTAATGTTATCAGATTTAGTTGAAAAACTAGCTCATGTAAAAGTAGATTTGGTTTAGGAAGGTAATGTAATGCTGATTCCACAAGATATAGGACTTGTTTTAGAAAGGGACTCCACATGCTAAATCCACAAGGGATGGGTCCGATACATTTTGTAGGGATAGGCGGAATAGGGATGAGTGGTATTGCAGAGGTTTTGCATAACACGGGTCATCAGGTACAAGGATCAGATGTTATTTTAGGTCCTAATGTACAAAGGCTTCATAAACAAGGGATTAAAGTTTCTATTGGTCACAAAGTAGAAAATATCGATAACGCTGAAATTCTAGTGCTTTCTACGGCAATTGATAAAGACAATGTTGAATGTATTGCGGCACGTGAGAGAAATATCCCTATAATATTTCGCTCTGAAATGCTTGCGGGACTTATGCGCTGTCGTAAATCTATCTCGGTGAGTGGAACGCATGGCAAAACGACAACAACTTCATTAATTGCGGCACTTTTGGAGCAAGGAAAATTTGATCCAACGGTGATTAACGGAGGAATTATTAATTCTTATGGAACTAATGCCCGTATAGGAACAAGTGAATGGATCGTTGTTGAAGCAGATGAGTCAGATGGAACATTTATAAGATTACCTTCTGATATTGTAGTTGTTACGAATATTGATCCAGAACACTTGGATTATTATGGTGATTTCAATGCTATCCGAGCTGCCTTTTACAAATTTATTGACAATATTCCTTTTTATGGTTTTGCAGTAGTGTGTATGGATCATCCAGAAGTTCGTTCGCTTATTGCACGTATCCAAAATCGTAAAATCATTACCTATGGTCGACATCCTCAAGCTGATATCCGTTATTCGAATATCAGAAAATATTCAGGTCGTTCGATTTTTGATGTTTCTGTGCAAGGTAATGTGACAAAAGATCTGACGGTAATAAAAGATCTTTCTTTACCATTGATAGGAGAACATAATATTTCTAATGCGTGTGCTTCTATCGCTGTCGCTTATAAATTGGGTTTGTCATCTGAAGATGTAAAAAAGGGATTAGCGTCGTTTTCCGGTATCAAAAGAAGATTTACTTTAGTTGGTGTGTGGAATGATGTTCATGTTTTTGATGATTATGGGCATCATCCTATCGAAATATCTTCTGTTTTGGCGGCAGTTCGTCAAATTTGCCCTCGCAAGATTATAGCTATTCATCAGCCACATCGTTATTCACGCCTTTCAACACTTTTCGATCAATTTTCCAGCTGTTTTGGAGACGCTGATATAGTGTTGATCTCACCTGTCTATTCGGCTGGAGAAAAAGAAATACCAGGATTTTCTTCTCCGGAATTGGTAAAAAACATTAAATTGCAAGGACATCCTCAGGCATATTATATGGATTCTTTTGATCATCTTGTTTCCAAGATATTAGCCATTGCAGAACCAGGTGATTTTATTATTTTCTTTGGGGCAGGGAATATCACTCAATGGGCGGCTTCCCTTATTGGAGAACTAGAACTGGTTACTCCACAAAACGTGTGCATGATGTGATATATGGAAGAATTTCTCGTCTTTTGAGGGAACGAGGTAAACAACTCAGAGGCAAATTTCAAGAGAATTTTCCTCTGAAGCAAATAACATGGTTTCGCACTGGTGGTAATGCAGAAGTCATGTTTCAACCTCAAGATATTCACGATTTAAAATATTTCTTAACACTTTTGCCAAGTGATATTCCTATCACGATTGTAGGACTGGGTTCAAATATTTTGGTACGTGATGCTGGGATTAGAGGTGTTGTTTTACGATTATCAAATGCTGGTTTTAGTAATATAGAAGTAAGAAATCATTGTGAAATGATTGTAGGTGCTCGTTGTTCAGGAAAGTCTCTTGCTAATAGCGCTTTACGTCATGGTATTGGGGGTTTTCATTTTTTTTATGGTATTCCGGGATCAATTGGAGGTGCAGCATATATGAATGCTGGTGCCAATAATTGTGAAACTTCTCAATATGTTGTAGAAGTCCATGGTATAGATCGTAAGGGAAATCAACATGTTATTCCGCGAGAGCAATTAAAATATCAATATCGTTCTTCAGAGATTACGAAGGATTTGATCATTACGCATGTTGTTCTGCGGGGATTTCCAGAATCTCAAAATATTATTAGTGCTGCTATTGCTAATGTTTGTCATCATCGGGAAACAGTACAGCCAATCAAGGAAAAAACGGGAGGTTCCACTTTTAAAAATCCTACGGGACATTCTGCATGGCAGTTAATAGAAAAATCCGGTTGTCGTGGATTAGAATTTGGAGGAGCTAAAATATCAGAATTGCACTGTAATTTTATGATTAACGCTGACAATGCTACTGGATATGATCTTGAATATCTTGGAGAACAAGTGCGCAAAAAAGTTTTCAATCAATCAGGTATTCTTCTAGAATGGGAAATAAAGCGTCTCGGAGATTTTTTCGATCATCAGATTGTGGATGCTACAAAAATATTTTAGAATTTTTCTGGGTAAGAAATAATAGGATCTGTTACCATCGTTGACAAAAAACAATCTAATTTTAGGATAAGAACTGATTATTAATACATGTTTCTATTGTGTTTACAGTATTATAATTTTTATGTATTGTGATCGAGAATGATCTAGTGAAGATATAATCAACAGGTCACTGAGTGGATCTTCTTAGAAGATGGATTGATTTCTTAGTAAACATGTAGTTACATCATGCCCGGTTGGTGGAATTGGTAGACACACTTGGTTTAGGTCCAAACGCGAAAGCGTGAGGGTTCGAGTCCCTCACCGGGTACCAAATGGTGTAAATATAGTATTGCTAGTTTATTGGAGTTTGTTTTGGTATTTTCCTTTCTCTATAGGTGAAATCATTCGATATTTCAATTATAGTGCTGTTTATACTTTCTCTCCATATAATAAAGATATTCTATAGACGTTCTTGGTATCGTGTGCATTACGACATATGAGCAGTTTGTAATCCTAAATAATAGGAACCGATAATGCCTGATTTTTTGCTTGAAATTTATTCCGAAGAGATTCCTGCTCGTATGCAGCATAAAGCTGCGGAGGACTTGAGCATAATCCTCATTGGTTTATTGAAAGAAGAGGGCGTAATATATCAGAATATGCGTCAATATTGGACACCGCATCGTTTATTCTTGTACCTTAAAGGCTTATCTCCTCATTCTCCAGAAAAGATTGAAGAAAGATTAGGGCCAAGAGTTGGGGCAGGGAAAAAAGCAATTGATGGTTTTTTGCGTTCTACAGGACTACAGACGATTTCTGATTGTCAAATTAAAAAAGATCCTAAAAAAGGAGATGTTTATTTAGCAGTCTTACGAAAGCCAAAACGTTTAATAGAAGACGTTCTTAAAACAATAGTTCCTGTGGCTATTCAAAAAGTTCCTTGGCCTAAATCAATGCGTTGGAGTACTACGCATTCTCCTATCAGTGCTTTTTCGTGGATTAGGCCATTAAAATCAATTTTGTGTATCCTCGTTGCTGAAGATGCAAAAGAGAAGATAATTGACCTCGATCTAAAGGAAATACCTTGTGGAAATATTACTTATGGCCATCGTTTCCATGCACCACATCCTATTAAAGTTCAATCTCTTGATCACTATATCCGCGATTTAGAAGAAGCAATGGTATTACTCGATCCTGAATGTCGTCGTAATGCCATTCTTAATGATGCACATCGCTTAGCTTCTGCTGTTGGGTTAGAATTAGTAGAAGATAAAGATCTTTTAGAAGAAATTATAGGTCTTGTCGAATGGGTACAAGTTTTTATGGGATCTTTCGATAAAAAATATCTCTGTCTTCCAGAAGAGTTAATTCGTTTGACGATTAAAACAAATCAAAAGTGTTTCGTTACACGCACTCGTGAAGGTGTGCTTGCTAACTGTTTTATCCTTGTTTCTAATATTCAAGCCTCTGATGGTGGTGCCGCAATTGTACAGGGCAATAGTAGGGTTGTTGCCGCTCGCTTAGAAGACGCTTTGCATTTCTGGAAACGTGATCAAAATAATCTTCCTAATCTATCGTCTTTAAAAGAATCTGCACTCAAATTCAATCTTGATTTATCTAAGCCGCTGGATCAACGTATGGCAAGGCTTGATATGTTGGACGTGGTATTTCATGCTAAAATAGGGACGCAGGGGGAAAGAGTATCACGTATCAGAGTATTAGGGAAAAAGATAGCGCAGTTGATAGATGCAGATGTTGCTTTAGTGGATCGTGCAATAGTACTCTCAAAGGCTGATTTATGTACTGAGATTGTCAGAGAATTTCCAGAGTTACAAGGAAAAATAGGCAAAGAATATGCTGTTTTGCAAAACGAAAATATCAGTTGTTGTGATGCGATTGAAGAGCATTTAAAGCCGCGTGGTCCTTTAGAAAATGTGCCAACTAATAAAATATCGATCACTGTATCATTAGCTGATAAACTTGATACTCTCATTAATTTTTGGGCAATCAATGAAAAGCCTAGTGGTTCAAAAGACCCTTATGCATTGCGCCGAGCGACACTTGGTATTATCCGTATTATATTAGAAAATAAAATTGATATTCCTTTATCACAATTTATAGAAGATCAGAATCTGATTCTTTTTTTTCATGATCGTTTAAAATTATACTTGCATGACAGGGATATACGACATGATCTCATTGAAGCTATATTACGACCTGAAAATGATAATCTTCTCACTATCGTTGATCTGATTAAGCATTTAAATGAGTTTTTTAGTAGTGCAAAAGGGGAAAAATTTCTCCTTTCTGCTAAGCGTATTTTTCAAATTTTGGCTATAGAAGAGAAAAAGAACAGGGAGATATCCCTAGAGATTAGTCCTCAGTATCTTTTATTAGAAGCCGAAAAAAGGTTATATGCTGTAATATCTGATTTTGGTACCCATATACAGGAGAGTATGGATCATAAAAGGTATCATCAGATTGGAGATCTCCTGCATTCTATATGTGAACCTATTGAAATATTTTTTGATCAAGTGCTTGTGAATGTAGATGATCGAGAGGTGAGAGATAATCGTCTTTCTTTGCTGCAATATATAAAAAACATCATCTTGATAGTTATTAATGTTCAGAAAATTGTTTAATTGTTGTAACAAACAAAAATATATCTTTCTTGCGAGATCACGATGGGGCGACAGGAGGCAATAAATAGCACTTCTGTATATTTTTACAATATAGGTAGAGTATTGTGCGTCTTTCTACCGATGACTTTGGATTATTTCAAAAGTATAATATTTTAACGCAAATGTTTGATAGACTTTAGTAGAGTGAATTTTTCATCTAAAGAGTTGTCGAGATAATGGGCACATTCATTGATCAGTTCATCTACTTTACCAATAAAAAAGTGATTTGCATCAGGAATAACTTTGTGAGTTATAGAAATGCCTTTTTGATTCATAAGTTTATTGACCAAGTCTTTGACATCAGAGGTAGTCGCCACCGTATCATTGCTGCCATTGATGATCAAACCAGAAGAAGGGCATGGTGCCAAAAAGGAAAAATCATAACTTTTAGGCTGAGGAGCAACAGATATAAAACCATTGATTTCAGGACGCCGCATCAAAAGTTGCATGGAAATCCATGCTCCGAAAGAGTAACCGGCAATCCAACAACTCTTGCTTTCAGGATTGAGAGACTGAACCCAATCTAGAGCTGCTGCAGCATCGGATAACTCTCCATCACCATAATCAAATTCTCCTTCACTTCTTCCAATTCCCCGAAAATTAAATCTCAATGAGACAAATCCTCTTTGTTGAAAAAGGTAGAACAACTGATAAACGATATTATCATTCATCGTTCCACCAAATCGTGGATGAGGATGCAGTATTAATGCAATAGGAGCGTTTGGATTTGTAGAAGGCTGATAACGTCCTTCTAAGCGACCTGAGGGGCCATTAAAAACTACTTCGGGCATTTGACTACTTTTCTAAGAAAAAACTGATGATTAGCTTAACAACGATTTTTCTATAATCTAAATTAAAAAAATAATTAAATTAACAAAAAACGGTTAGACTTTTTCATATTAATCAAATGGCACTATATAACACACAATGAGGTGATTGCAATGAGATAAGATAGTCTTATTATATTTCAAATTATGCATAACGCAGATAAAAGGGTAAGAATAAGTAAATTTAGTGGTTGCACTACTTAATTATTTGTATTTTAGGTATTCTTTTTGGAAATATTCCTACTTCTGATATACTTAAGAAGTAAAAAATACGTCGTGGTCTTATAGATAGTGTTCTTGTTGTCTTTAAAAAATGGTTCTTAATTTTATTGTTTTGATGAAAAGTAGTAGAATTTTCTTTCTGGAGTCTTTCAAGGTGTTTTTCCCTCTTTTTTCGGGTTTTATGAACTATATTGGGGATATGATATTCACACAGTCAAAATCGTTGAGAACTTGATTGCTTTCTTGATGAGGATAGCGAAAATGAACACAATGAAGAGAGAAAAATTTTGTGTTTTTCTCATATTATTCTATGAAGGTGAGCTATTGGTAAAAAGGTTTATGCATACAAAAAAGAAAAATATTGTTTAAGAGAGTTTATCTTGATTGGAATGCTACAGCACCTCTTCTTGAGGTCGTGCGGCAGTCTTTTGTCAAATCCTTAGATTTTTATGGTAATCCTTCGTCTGTTCATAAAGAAGGTCAGAAGACTCGCCTTTATATTGAAGAATCACGTCGTATCATCGCAGATTTTTGCGGGGCAAAACCTGATCATGTTGTTTTTACAAGTAGTGCAACAGAAGCAGCAAATTGGGTATTAACACCTCATTTTTATCAGGGTTCTCATAAAATATCCATAGATTCTCTTTATATTTCAGCAATAGAACATCCTGCTGTTTATGCAGGAGGACATTTTCCGTCGCATAAAATTCACAAGATACCAGTTTTATCTAAAGGCATCGTTGATATTCAGGCATTGACTGACTTTTTAGAGCAAAGGAACTCTACATGCGGTATTCCTATGATTGCTGTTATGTTTGTTAATAATGAAACAGGCGTGATTCAGCCAATTAAAGAGATTGCGCAAATAGTAAAAGAGTATCAAGGAATTTTAGTTGTTGATGCGGTACAAGCAGCAGGGCGCATTCCTCTGTCTATAGAAGAAATAAAAGCGGATTTTCTTATTATTTCATCGCATAAGTTAGGGGCTCCTGTAGGAGCTGGAGCGCTTGTTTTCCGAGAAGATATTTTATTGCCGTCACCCCTTTTGCGAGGAGGAGATCAAGAAAAAGGTCAGCGTGCAGGAACAGAAAATTATGCTGTTATTGGTGGATTTGCTGTTGCAGCACAGCAAATGGTCAAAGATATCCAAAAACGTTCTTCCCGCGTTTTTGCTATACGTGATTATTTAGAACAAGAATTAAAAAAATTAATTCCCAATATCATAATCTATGGAAAAGATGCAGAGCGTATCTCTAATACATGTTGTTTTAGCATTCCTTTTTTAAAGGCAGAAGTGTTGCAAATTGCTCTTGATCTTGAAGGGATCGCGGTTTCGGCAGGATCCGCATGCTCTTCTGGCAAGATCAAAAAAAATCATGTATTAGCTGCCATGGGATTTGATACATCACAAGGTGCTGTGCGTGTTTCTTGCGGTGATTCCACTACTCAAGAAGATATTGATATCTTTTTAAACGCACTACAAAAAATAATACGCACTTCTACAGTTAGGTAGAAAAGCATTTGTGCATTTTTGAGGCATATTTTCAAAAGCTATTTCTCTTGTATTTCAAAATGTCACCAAGCCTTATCTAGGCTTCTCCTTCTTAGTTTCTTTGTCGTCTGTTGCAGTAATTTCCGCTTTTTATAGGATATCATCTGTCACGAGATTTTCTAACTCTAGATCACAATCAGGATAATCTTTAATAAAATCGGCGAGGGTTTTGATGGATTCGGCATGGTCACCTATTTTTACGATTTTTTGATATTTGTCTTTACTCGTTTTTCCCGATCGGTATCCATCTAACAAAAATCTAAAATTTACTCCCCATCCATTGAGTAGATGGATGATTGGTTTCATGGAAAATGGACCATTGGCAGAAAAACATGTGGGATATCCATTTTTTCGGATAATATAAATTGTGCATCAACCTTAATTTTCCCTGTAAAAAATCCATATTGATTTTTGGAAATCCCATCAAATACATCGGATTTTAAAAAAACAGAGACAGGGTCGTTGGAAAGCGCAAGCGCAAGAGCTTCTCCGAATAAAAAAATCGCTTCTAATAAGGTGGTTTTGCCGCTTTCACTGAGTCCCACTAATGGAATAACATTTCCCCCATTGAACTCGTGGAAGTTTCCTTTATTCCTTTGAAGTTTTTTATGGTAAATCCTGTAATTTGCATAACCAACCTTTAGTTATGATTCGCACTCTATGCACAATCTAAGGTTTTATAGATAGGTTAGCAAGTCACTATCTCTCCCTGCAAAAGTGTATACTAAAAATAACATAGTGAAAAATTGTACGTAATTTTTACGGATTATTATTACATTTTTTTTATACTGAGCTGGAATAGATTTTGATGTTGGTATGAGTGGCGCAATTGAGAAGAATTATTTGGTACAGGTGATTCGCTTTAGTATCCAATATCAGCTGTGTTTGTTAAGTATTCTGTATTTTTTCATAATTTGTTTTTTTATTTTTAATCCGTTTTTTATTTTTTTACACCTTGTGTATAACATAGTGAATTTTTTCTTAATAACAAAGAGATACTGCATATTTTATAATTATAAAGCGTATTTTTTGAGCGTTATTGCGTTATATTATCAATTAATCTCTTGACCTTTGTGTTTAAATATAGTTGCTAGGTGAAGTTATTTTTCCTTTTTTTTTGTGAAAGTAAGAGGTGTACTAGGTTAGCTTTGATGAGAAGCTTGAGTTTACGTATAAGGATTCTGGTTTATGAATAAAAATATTTGTGAAAAATTTTCCTGCCAGAATATCGGTGCTACGGAGCATGAAAATTTTTGGGATTTCTTTTATAAAGCGGTTTTAAGACAGCATGACTGGATTTTTTAATAGTAAGAAGGGTTCGATGAGATACTCTCTTAAAAATTTTTAAATCTCGTGTTAATGAAAAAAAATTTATAAATAAGATCAGATCTTTATTAATACGAGTAACAGGTCATTTTATATTTTGTGGCAAACGAGATATAAGTTTGTGCAGTGATTTGAAGGAGTATAAAACGATTGCAATAATGTTTTTTGTGATATTCAATATCTTTCGTAGGTAAATTCTGATCTTTGATACGTGTGTTTTATGTAGACATTTTTTATTTTTTACATATTCTATAGGAGATATTTTTTTATAAAGTGATTTTTTGAGGGTGTAGGTATTTTCGTGAATTTTTTATATACACGGTTATGGGTTTGATGTTATGATGGATGCAAGTAAAGAGGGGAATTCATGTCTAAATCCCCTATGAGTCAGTTTATTGTCCAGAAGATTGTTCCGATACAGGTTCAGGGATTTGATCTTTCTTTTACCAATTCCTCTCTTGCGATGCTTGTTAGCTTGTTGGTTATTTTTATTTTCGCTTTCTTTGCTGTGAGTAATTGTCGAGTTGTTCCTACCCGCTTGCAATCTTTCTTTGAGATTATCTATCAATTTATCATGTCTACCCTGTGTGATTCTGCTGGGAATCAATCTAAGAATTTTTTTCCTTTTGTTTTTTCGCTTTTTGTTTTTTTGACGACTGCTAATTTATTGGGTTTGCACCCGTATCTTTTTTCGTTTACAAGTCAAATCGTTGTGACAACAAGTTTTTCGCTTTTGGTTGTTCTAAGCGTTGTTATATCTGGTTTTTATGTGAATGGTTTGGGATTTTTAAGATTATTTATTCCTAAAGATATTCCATTGCTTATAAAACCGTTGGTATGTTTTATAGAAGTGTCTTCTTTCTTATTCCGTCCTGTTAGTTTATCATTGCGTTTATTTGCAAATATGCTTGCAGGGCATCTTATGCTGAAAGTGTTTGCTGGTTTTTCTACTTCTATGATGTCTATTGGTATGTTAGGAATAGCGTTTTCTTTTTTGCCAGTATTGGCCAATGTTGCTGTAACGGGACTTGAATTTTTTGTTGCGTTTATGCAAGCATATATTTTTATGGTATTAGCATGTGTGTATATCGGTGATGTCTACCGATCTGATCAGCATTAAAATCTAAGGAAGTGTCTTTCAAAGTATCAGTTTGTATTTTTAAACTTAATCATTAAATTATAAGGAAACAAATAATGGATAAGCAAATGATGGAAGCAGCAACGTTCGCAGCAGCAAATGGTTATTATTCTTTAGCAGCGAAATATGTAGCTGTCGGTATGGCGTGTTTAGGTATGGGGTTGGTTGCTCTTGCTGTCAGTAATATTTTTACCACTTATCTATCAGGGGCTTTTCGCAATCCATGTGCAGCGTCTGCGCATAAGACAGAAGTTTTAATTTTTGCGGTCATTGCTGAGTCATTGGGATTATTTTTGCTTCTTGTAGTAATGCTTCTTCTTTTCGTCATTTAGATATGAAAGGATAAAAACACATGAGTTATCTTTTTAATGATTGTGTGAATTCACTTATCCCGCAGGATAAATATTACAGCTTTTCTACTGTATGATGGGTGAGAATATGGCGTCTTCCTCTTCTTCTGATTTTTCTAGTAGATTTCCTCCTTTTGATACCAGTACCTTTTTGTCACAATTTTTTTGGCTCGCTATTATTTTTGGCATTTTTTATTGGGTCACCCATCGATTTATTTTGCCTCGCTTATCCTCTATCATGGAGGTGCGTCGTAATCTGATATCATCTGATCAAGAGAAAATGGATTCTGCTAAAAGAGAGGTAGAATCCATGATTTCTTCTTACGAGGAATCATTGGCTATTGCTCGTGCGCATGCAAAGGAAATTATTGATAAGGTGGTGGCAGCTGCTGACCAGAATCTAGAATTTCAAAGAGAAGTATTCGAGAAAGATTTATTGCATAAATTATCGAATGCGCAGAATGAGATAGATGACATGCAAAAAAAAGCATCACAGGAAGTATATTCCATTGTAGGAGAAGTTACTAAAGATTTGGTTCGAAAACTTGGATTTTCTGTATCTGATGCAGATGTACAAAAAATATTAGATCGGAAAAGGGATGGCATAGATGCATTTTGATGAGACTTTTTTAGTTTTTATGTCTCTTATTATTTTTCTGGTGATAGTAGTATATCTGCGGATTCCCTCAATTTTACTATCTTTCTTGGATGCTCACGCCGATAAAATTCGTGATGATATTTTTGAAGCACGACGTTTACGCGAAAAATCAGAAAATATTTTGATGCAGTATAAGGAAAAGCATAGTAAAGTCGAAGAGGAAACTCGTGAGATAATTTTAGCAGCTAAGCATAGGGCAAAGATTCTTGCAGAAGAGGGTTGTCAGAATATAGAGCAGATATCTGCTTTATACCTAAAAGATTTAGAACAAAAAATTCATTACATGAAATTGGAAGCTAAACGATTGCTTTATGCAAAAATAGCAGATTTTTCTGTAGAAATCGTTAGAGAAATTATTTCTCAAAAGATGAATGATGACGTCAATTCTAGTATCTTTGAAAAAACGATCAGTAGTATTCAATCATGCCATCAAATGGACAAGAATACTACTGAAACATTAGGAAGCCAATAATTATCAGTAATGGGGATTTAAAGGCTAAAATCATATTTTTTTGTCTGACTATATAAGACGCAGTATGAATTTTTATTTTTCCAAATATCCTAAAGAGTTGGTCCTTCTATTTCTGGTATGGTTTCTCCTCCTCAGTTTAATTCTAATTCTGATATGTTAGTTCAAGCGGATGTTGATCGTGCTTTTTCTGAAATGTATGGCAACTCTGAACAAGCTGCCGAAAAAAATTCCTCTTCTGAATCTAAATCTAAAGCTGATCTTAATAAAATGAATGCTCCTGATAGTTTGCCTTCGTAGTTTTTTAGATAGTTATAATTGTCGCATAATAAGTATTATGGAACATTTGTTCGCTTGGAGGTTTCTTGTTATGACGTATCTTTCTGTTACTTGGAATGACCTGGTACAGGTTTCTATTCTTGTATTTTGTTTTGTTTCCCATTTTGTTCAGCGTAAAAGTTTTGCTGATGTGCATGAGGCTCTTGAGCGTTACAAGAAAGTTGCGCGAGTTGTGGGTCCTCATATTCCTAACAGTAATGTTTTTTCGAGTTCTGTTAGAAGGACTTATTGGTCTGAGCGTGGTGATATTATTAATGCTTTGGATCAGGATTTACAGGATGTTGAGAGTATTGAAGTTTTCGAATATTTGAAAACTCGTCTTTCTGATTTAGAAGCGCATAGACGGAGTATGAGTTTTTACTTTGCTAAATATCCTAAAAAAGTTGGTCCTTCTGTTATCGATGTTGTTTATCCTCATTCTCATTTAGTTAAGGAGGATAAAGTTGATGAAAAAAATTCCTCTTCTGAATTGAAGGTTGATCTTAATAAATTGAATGCTCCTGGTAGTCCTTAGGTTTTTTGGGAGAGGATTTTTTTATGAATACTGATGTTTCTCGTAATCGTGAGTTTATAGAGTATTGGAGATTAGAGCGTAATTCTATTGTGGAGGCTTTGCGAAAGGCAAAGCCTTCTATGAGTGATTTAGCGATGCTTTCTGTAGAAGAGCGCGATGCTATTTTGGATGATTTAGAGAAAAATGGTTCGTCTGATTATTCTTTTGTTAATGATTTGTGGGAGCGTTTAAAATATTTGAGAGATCTTCCTGTTTATAATTTTTCTCTAGATTATGTTTCCCGTTTTCATTCGTTTGTTTCGGATGAAGTAGCTGTTTGGTATGAGGTAACTAAGGAAAAGAAGAAATGAGTGAAATAATGTGTGAGGCGTATGCGGAAGAGAGATATTCTGTTCTTTTGGATTTGGACTTTGCTTCGGATAGTGATCAGATTACTTCTGATGAACTTTCTGATCTAACTCAGCGTTATGATTATTTGTTATTAAATAAGCATTTGTTAGTTGATAATCTGAAATCTTATTTGGATAAGTTTGGGTCTTTGATTTCAGATTTTCATAGGAATTCAGAGTCAGAACTCGTGCGGTGTTCTGATTCTGAATCTGAGGAAGCTAAGGAGGGTACAGAGTAATACATTAATTTATTTAATGTTATTTATTGAGGTTAATTATTAAGGTTATTTATTAAGGTTTTTTTATTATGGCTATTTCTTATCGATATCGTTACTCTCCTAACTTTACACAGCGTCGTTGGCGTCGTCGTCCTTACACTTCATCAAGAAGAGCCCGACCTTTTAATACTTATTCTAGGATGAATATGTATCGAAGACGACTTCAACCTGCGTATGGGTCTTCTAGGATTGTTAGTCCATATCGTATACGTTTTAATAGACCTTATAAGAGACTTCCTTATAACAGACGTCGTAGACCTTATTTCGCAAGAAGTAGGAGACGTCGTCCTATAATATTGAAGGTTATTTTAATCATTATGTAGAATCATGGGCTGATTCTCTTCTCCGTGCCAGGTGAAAAGCACAATAAATCATTTCATGGCTATCATCATGTCTGTAATTTGATGAAAATATCAAACGACTTTCATTTATATCAACTACCGTTATTTTGATCTTCCTTTTGATTTATTATATTCATGGACAGAGATTAAAAATACCCTCCCCTATTCTTTCCATGAATAATAAGATCTATAAAGAGAAAAAATATATTCTTATTATTGAGAATACCCTTATTCGTCTTTTAACATACCAAGAGCGCGCAAATAAACGTCTAGAATTTGCTCTTCTTCCATCCATTGTTTTTCATCTTTTTTGCGCAACGAGAGAATTTTTTTAATGGCCTTTACATCAAAACCAGTTGCTTTTGCCTCACCATAAATATCTTTAATATTTTCAGTAAGAAGTTTTTTCTCTTCTTCAAGACGTTCAAGACGCTCAATAAAAGTGCGTAATTGATCTTGTGTAACATTTTGAATGTTATCAATCATATTTATCCTCAATACAAGTCGTATTAATAATAACGTTCAAGGTGTTATGATCAAAAATATTCTAAACTTGTCAATATCATTGAGTGATTATCAACAGTATTTCTAGAATCCTTGATGGCTCAATCCTTGTTTATATGTAACTTTGAATATAATGAGTGTAAAGGAAATATAATTTTTTATTTTGAGAACTTTGCATCATCATATTTTTCCTTTGACCCTTATTTTAAGAGAGTATATGAACAATTTAAAACCAAAGCAAAGCCCTATTATTATAAGCCACAAGGATAAAGTACAATAAACTGACTAGATCGTAAATTCTGATATTTAGCAAGTATTATTTTCAATATCACTAAAACAAACAACGCGATTACGTCCTGATTTTTTAGCAACGTATAAAGCTTGATCGGCTCGATAGATAATTGTCGAGATAGGTTCTTTATGACAACGTTCTGCTATTCCAGCTGAGATAGTGATATGAATAGATGGGCCAGAAGAAATATTAATTTGGGAATTTTCTATAATTTTTCTAAGATCATTAGCAAGAATTGCAGCTTCTTGTTCAGAAGATCCTAAAGCAGCAGCTGCAAATTCCTCTCCTCCTAATCGTCCTACAAACATAGGTGTCCCAAAAACGACAACCAGTTGATCAGAAAGAAAAGCTATCACTTTATCTCCTACAGGATGTCCAAAATTGTCATTGATTTGCTTAAAATAATCAATATCAAAAAAAACGATTGATAATTTTTCGTTATAAGATCCAAGACTAGAAATAAAAGCAGAGTGATTAAGCAACCCAGAGAGACAATCAATCCGGCTTAATTGGGATATTCTATTATAAGAAATGAATAATTCTTTGAGAATCGATCCAGATATATATCCCAATAACAATGATATAGTGATAGAAATAATAACGAGAGATAAATTTTCTACCAGAATATATTCTAACCCATAAAACGGTGTTAATCCGATATAAAATAAAAAAATATTCGCAATAAATATCACTGTAGCGATAAAAATGGAAAAGAAAATAGAAAAGTAGATCATAAAGGTATGGGGAGAAAAACTTTCTAAGTTTTTCTCATGACACAACCATATACTAAGAAAATCTTTCAAAGATCGGGTCAACAAATTTTTTCCTTAACAGATATCAACAATTGATTTAGAAATATTACAAAAAGTAAAATTTTATATTGATATTTTACCGTTAAGGTCATAAAAAACTACCAAAATTTCGAAATAATATTAAAGTACTAAAAAGTTATCGCGATATTTTTATTTTATTTAATATATTATAATGTAAATTTATTGTACTATTAAAAAATATACATCAAATATTTTTTATATATACTATATAGGCATGTATGCAGGCAAAATTAATATGCTGGATGTAGTATATGTAATTAAAAATTTCCTTTGCAAAAGTTAATGATGCGGATTCACGGCGGTTCACATTTGTTTTCGTTGTTTAATGGATTATTGCTAATCCGCATACAATCAATTAAAAAGTGAATTGTATTTTATTATTATCTTTATATCTATCCCTTCGGAGAAATTTCATATGAATTTTAATGGGTATGGTGCACTTTTTTTCGTAGTATTTTTAAGTATTGTAGTACCGAATCATTCGTTAGCAGTAGATCTTTATCTGCCTAGGAAAATTGACTTATTTAATGAGGCAGATAACAATGTGGAATATCAGGATGATGAATATGGTATATGGTCTGGTAATTATGTAGGATTGCATATATCTCGTTTATATGAAACGCACCCCTTAGCTGATACTATCAATAGGAAAACGTATAATAGTTTACTACCAAATGGATTGGGAATTGAATTAGGACATAATATACAGCTAGAAGATTTTGTTTTTGGTATCAATTGTCATACTACTGCTGCGAAGGATGATTCTACGTTTTATCGTCTAAAAGAAAAATATTTTATTTATGGGGATGTTGTACTAAAAGCAGGATATTCTGTGGATTCTCTTCTTATCTATGGAATGGGAGGATTTGGAGGAGCATACGTTATAGATTCAAGCCTTGAGAAGGTTGAATCAGACAACAGTAAAAATGCTAAAGGTAGATTTGATGGGCATGGATCAAGTGTAGTATTAGGTATAGGTTTAGATTATATGGTAAATTACGACATCTCTTTATCTGCTAGTTATCGTTATATTCCTCATCACATTCATTCTGTTAATAATTCTAACGCAAAAAGTGATGTTGAAAGAGTGGACAGGAAAGGTAATGCCCACATCGCATCTCTTGGTATAAATATGCACTTCTAATCCTTTTTCACTTCTTCTTTACGCCTTAGCCTTGATGATAAAAGAATCTGGATGCCATTGAAATATCTATGCGAGAAGATCATACGCTTTAAAAGTCAGAAAACAGCTTGACCGAGAATGAATTTCTTGGGATCAACCACAATTGATTCTTTTGATTTTTTTATATCCAATAATATTAGAGATTTGTCGCCATTGATTTACTCTAGAATGTCGACAATTAGTTAAGTCAAGCATTTGAAGAATCGGTGTAATAGCCACATGTTGCTTTACATTGTGATCAGTCCTTAAGTTGGATTGCGAAATCCCTTCTTCCTGCAAACGCAGTGGCAAATGCAGTGTCATCAAGTTTAGAGTGGAATGAAAATGATAAAATAATGATGAATCTTCTAATGGATCTGGATAGCATGCAGGAATATTGTAATTGATTCCCATCGAACTAATAACGGATAGACAATGTAAAATTATCACACTACTCTCATTATTTAGACTGTGTCTTTAGTTAAGCATATTTTATACCATAATATCTGTACAGTATTTACTAATTGATTTTTTGAGGAAAATTCGGTTAAGATCGCACGTCCGTTTTTCATAGAAGGTATTTCTGATAATATTTTCACATATATATTGGGCTTGTATAATTAGCTTTATAAATATTTCTATATGAAAAACTAAACAGATAAATTCCGTAATGGACGAAATGTCAGCCTATGAATACAACTAGGACCCTTTTCTTTTATGACTTGTTGATGTTTTGCTGTTGGATAACCTACATGAGAATCAAATCCATAATCGGGATATTTTTTGTGAGCTATCCTCATAAGACGGTCACGCGTGACTTTAGCGATAATAGATGCTGCTGCGATAGATAAAGAAATAGAATCTCCCTTGATAACGGCAAATGCTTGACATGGTAGATCTTCAGGAATGCTACGCCCATCAATGAGAGCAGATCGAGGAATAACTTGTAAATTTTCTACAGCATGATAAATTGCATCGAGAGTAGCTTTATGAATATTATGTTTGTCAATATACTGATGGCTCGCAGAAGAAATAGAAATGATAGCACTACTCGTGATCTTTTCGTATAACTCTTCTCTTTTTTTATGTGATATTTTTTTTGAATCATTAATACCAAAAGGAATGTTATTCGGATCAAGAATAATAGCTGCTACCACAACAGGACCTGCAAGTGCGCCGCGTCCTACCTCATCTATTCCTGCTACTGGCCACATATTTTTCTCTCGTACCATTGCCTCAAGTTCAAAATGTGGTCTTTCAGGTATGCTATTACAAAACATATCGTATTTCTCTATGGTATAAGACGTATATCAACTTGATGGCATACCAACCTAGATAAAAGATCATTCAGCATTTCTTAGGAGTAGACATCATTCTCTTGTTTTTTTGCAGAGTAAACATTTATTTTTCGTATACAAAATATGACAATCTTTTTTTATTGTAGATATCCAATATATTCCCTGCGAGCGATCTGACTTCTCTGAATTTCTCCTCGTGATATCCATTTTCCTAACAGATATACATGATTTATATATTTAATCGCTTCGTCTTGACTCATTTCAGGGAGGTCTAAGGGAATAGATTCGATGCTATATCGAGATAAAATATCTTCTAGTTCATCTGATTCTGCAACTAATTGATTCTTCATTCTTGCCAGATGTCGATCAATATTTTGATGGATAAGATCAATTTGTTTTTGATGTAGTCCAATATATTCTTCTCTATCCGAAGAAAAAACGATCTTCTTAGAGGCATCGTTTAATAATTGTTCCTGTATATCTGACAATGCTTTTCTCTCTTCTTCTTTATATTGATCAAAAGCACGACGTATACTTTGAATAATTTCTATAATACGATCACCATCTTCTATCATCCTTAACTTACGATCGTCTGTTGCGACCAAAATACAAGACATATAAAGTAGTGCAAGAAATGTCTCAATATCATGCCATGTATATTCTGTAAGAGAATAATATTGGGAGGATATTTTATAGCCTATGTTTTTATAAATATAGGAAATTAAAAAATTTATAAAAATAGGAAAAAACACGTATATAATAGTTATAAAAAAGGCAAAACAGAAAAAAGTTCTCTTTGTGAAATACCCAAAATCGTCACGTAAAAGATGCCATATTCTACGGTGAACATTATAAACTTCTGTTGGAGATAATATTGCAAATAAAAAAGACCATTTTTTACTTGTAGCAACGATAGTATTAGCGATTCTTTCCCACAAGATAATTGCCCCTCTTTTGGATATTTATTGCCTATCATACACTTATATAGTGTAATTTACCTCTTTCTAAAGTGTTAATAACGAAGACGTATCCTTTTGATAATAATCCGTATTCTCTTGTTTCCATATGACATTTATGACAAAGGTATTTGCCAATTAACCGTTGTTTTTCCATGTTCTTGAAGATATCGGTTAGCCTTAGAAAAATGGCGACAACCAAAAAAGCCATGGCTTGCTGATAATGGAGAAGGATGTGCGGCTTTGAGCACAAGATGTCGTTTATGATCTAAAACATCCTGTTTTTTTTGAGCGGAAGCACCCCATAACATAAAAACAATGTTTTGATGATTATTACTGATCAAATCAATGACAGAATCTGTGAATTGTTCCCATCCTCTCCCTCTATGAGAAGCAGCACGTCCCTCTTCAACCGTCAATACAGCGTTTAATAATAATACGCCTTCATGTCCCCAATGTTCCAAAAAACCATGCGTAGGAGGAATAAAATTAACATCTTCTTGCAATTCTTTATAAACATTTACAAGAGATGGAGGAATACGTATTCCAAGAGGAACACTAAAACATAAACCGTGTGCTTGACCATAGTTATGGTAAGGATCTTGTCCTAAGATTACAACTTTTACCTTGTTAAAAGGAGTAATATCAAAAGCGCGGAAATAATGTGATCCCCGAGGAAAAATTCTTTTTCCTTTTCGTTTTTCAGAAAGAAGAAATTCTTTTAAATTGCGCATATGCTCACTTTGGAAATGATTTTCTAGCAAACTTTTCCAACTCTCATGAATTTTCACTCCTTCCATTATATTATCCTTATATGATACTTTTTAGTCTATTAGTGACTATCTTTCTGTTATAAATTGCATGACAATGCTAAAGGAATAAAAAAATCTTATGGCTATGGCCACGCTACCAAGGGTGGCATAGATGCTAAAATACTTTCCACATTGCCTCCTGTTTTAAATCCAAAGTTCGTTCCTTTGTCATATAGAAGATTAAATTCTGCGTAACGTCCACGACGAATCAACTGTTCTTGCCGATCTTGTTCAGAAAATAAATGATGATAATTACGGCGTACTAACGATGGATAGAGTTTGATAAAACAGTCTCCGACAGCAGAGATAAAAGAAAAATCTGCATCTATTCCCCCCATCTCTGGAGAAGAATGAAGATGATCAAAAAATATTCCTCCAATACCCCGAGATTCCTGTCGATGTGGTAGATAAAAATACCGATCGCACCATTCTTTATAGTGTGTGTAATTGGCGACTGCATGTTGAGAACACATTTCTTTGAGAGTATTATGGAAAAATATCACATCTGGATCATAGGAATGACGACGGGATTCTAAGGATGGGGTGAGATCAATTCCTCCACCGAACCAATAAGCACCGGTCACGATCATACGTATATTAAAATGCACAGCAGGAACATGCGGGTTATAAGGATGAACAATAACCGAAAGACCCGTTGCCCAAAAATATGGGTTCTTTGTTGTTCCGAGTATTTGATCTTTGAAATCTGGAGATAAATCTCCATAAACTGTTGATACGAGAACGGCAGCTTTTTCGAATACTTTCCCAGCACATAGCGTTGCCATACGCCCGCCTCCGAGATCTTCTTTTTGACTTTTGTCGCGTAACCAATGTTTTACTGTAAAGATCTTTGGGGAACGGTTTGCTGAATTCTCGTGTGCTTCGTTTTCTAACTTTTCAAATTCAGTACAAATAATACTTTGAAGATTTTCGAATTTTCTTTGGCTTATTCTTTTGCGTTCTTCAATATCATCTGGACAACCTATCTCTATTGTACAAAGATTCATCTCTTAGTCCACTTTTTTTTAAATTATAACTCGCAGGAGAAAGATCATCCTTGATAGCTATGGGTAGTTATAGGATAATGGTACCGTATTTAATCTTTGTAGAATAGAATACTATAACAACTAAATAAAGAAATTTTAGAATATTATTGTATTGAATTTTCAATACAGAAGTTATTGAAATAATTAAAATATTTTTTATGTTGTTTTTTTAAAATATATAATTTTATTGATTGATGGGTGTCTTGAAGTACAATAGGCAATTGTATGTGTAGAACATCATCGTTTCTTGATTTTTGTTTATGAGTTGAGTACGGTATATCCCATCACTAACGGAAAAGCCCTTGTAGCTCAGCTGGTAGAGCGCCTGATTTGTAATTAGGAGGTAACGGGTTCGAACCCCGTCGAGGGCACCATTGATTGGTAGGATGCTTTTTGTCCAAATTAGTTGTCCTATTTTCATTTTATTGATCCGCAGAATACAAGGATAGCTATTCTGAAAAATCATTGATTTGTTTTGTAGTATATAGGTAATGGAAAATAATTGCGTTATTAGATATATTTATCTGTAGTCTTACATTCCTTGATATAGATATATCTCAATCGCAACTTACCATAAAATGTCTTTTTAACCATTTAATAACTAAATACTATTCGAACCTCGACTAGAATAGGAAAATCGTGATAATATATAAAATCAACTTTTCGTTGATTTTATATATTAAGGATTGAAAATGAATCGCGTATTTGCGTATATATTGTTCTGTTTCCTAGGATTGATGGGGTATTCTGTTAGTGCAAGCAACAATGATACCTCTAAAATACCAGATGCTAAGTTTGGCAGTTTTTTACAAATCAGATCCAAAGAATCCGTCATTAATAAAGAGTTCGTAACCAAGGTGGAAGAGCTATACGAAAAAGCCCAAAAAGCACATAAAAAACGGGATAAGGTATATGGTGCTTACGATAAAGTATCAAGCCATAAAAAATCGCCTAAAGAATTGAGTAAAGCTTTTTACATAGACTTCAGAACAGAACTAAAATATTTTAAAGCACTAACTAAATATTACAAATCAGTTGTAGCAGAACTCAGAGAATTTGGTTTAGGCAAATCCGCAATAGAAATTGAGGAAATCACTAAAGCCGTCGACACACTCACAAGAGCGTATAACGAATACAAAAAAGAAATAAGAGAGTTAATAGAAGAGTTTATTGAATTGGGATTCGACCAGTGCGATGAGTGTGATTTGTGTAGTGAAAAAGCAGATGTAATACAAAAAAAAAGGATAGCATTTGAAATGGTAGAACGTGAATTCGCGGAAAAATTAGAAGGTAAATTCGTAAGAAAATAAAATAGTTAAAGATTAAAAGCACAGCTCAAAAAATACAAAAAGTGGTGCTTTTATAAAATGAAATAAAATAGTTTTTAAACTACCATACTCTAAAGTCTATAAAAAGGATATTATTAAAAATATTGCAAATTTGTTGGAGAGCAAGGCTTTAAGAGTTGCACAACACTCTATAAATAATGGGGATATCCACCTTTAAAAAATCATCAATAGACATCAGTTGTTGAACTCAACAAACCGAAAAAATTCAATAGATCCTAAATACAGTAGATATCCCTGCGACATAGTCGCCAACCACTAGAGCAGATTTGGTCATATTGTCCCTGCTCTACTGTCATACTCGCTTCTCCGCCATTTTAATCGGAAGTCCACTAGAAAGACATCCTCTACGATAGCTCCTCAATCGACATCATGAAATCCATCACTACATGAGTTTAGGTTTTCATTTTATTCTTTAGGTAGATGATACGTTGATAAGCACTCTCAATCCTACTTGGTTTAATCTCACCTGATTTTACATGAGCATAAATAAGTTCAATGACATCAGCAGGATCTTGCTGATCGGCACCTGCATTATAGACAGCAATGATCCGCGATAGATTCCATTTGCATGCAATCAGTGCTAACAACGCCTTGAAAGCCCATCTCATCCCGCAATTTCTTTAGATAAAGTGGCTGATTTGCTACTAGAATCTAAATTACGATTAACAACATGTGCAACCATAACAATCGGGCATGCATCCTTTTTACCAAGGAGATCTTGATATGGCTCTAATTCTTTTTTCTGCCAAGTATCGGTGACATCTACGAAATCAAAGTGAGTATCACCTACGGCACTACCATGCCCAGGAAAGTGTTTATAAGCACAAGTTATTTTGGATTTTTTATATAGGTACGAGAGAACAATTGAGCACTCTCTTCCGCTTTTGCGGGAATTCTTGAAAAAATACTCCTTTTTTGTGCAATAAATGTTTCTGGCCCGTATAAAAGATCAAGGACTGGAGAAAAATTCACATTGATGCCTGAGGTTACCAAGTTTTTAGCCAATTATTCGCTTCTTGCTCTGCTTGCTTAGCTGGTAATTGCGAAAACTGTTGTGCAGATTAAACGAGATACTTCTCCCCCTTCATAATCAATCGCAATCATTAAAGGATATGAAGATTCTACTGAATTTACTTTTTGTTTATCAGCTTCTTTAGCCATATTTTGTAATGCTGTTATCTCTCTAATTGAATAGGATTTTTGATATTTCTTTGATAGGATTTTTTCTTAAAATCATAATCAAATCGCACCACTCCTCCAATTTGCCTATTTTGAATAGCAAGTGCAATTGGGCTACTCGAATCCATCAAAACCTATAATCAGCATTTGCCCTATTTTTTCTTTCATTATGACTCCTTTGGTCGTTTTGATGGTAACGTACAATCAAAAAGCGCAAATGATAGCAGTACATAGAACATATTACTAGTAAAGTAATTAGAAAGCGACATAATATACCCCCCAAGTTATATATATATAACTATATCTCATATGCATGATTGTTGTTACTAAAAGTATATTAATCGCATCATCTACAATCGTTTTTTAATTATCAAAAAAAATAGCACATTTACTGATACAATATTTTATTAAATTTATCTTTAAAATTGTAAATTTTTTTTAATGATACTATTTGCTGTTGCAGATATTCTCCTTGCTTTTGGCAATCATTGTTGAGGGGAATTTTTATTGAATCTTTGGAGATCTATTACAAAGACCATAAAGGTGACCGCATAAGTAGAGGAAGTGCTATTATCATTCATTATCACTAGAAGCTGCATTATCTACAATTTTTGATACTAAATCATGATTAATTACAACTTTTCAAACGATCGTTTTTAACCAATTAAAAATTGAAATATTGACTGAAATCAATTTATTATGGAAGATATACACTCTGAGAATGATTTTTCTATCAGTAACTAGAAAATGAAAGGATTATTGTCATGAATATTCAGAGATTGTTAATTGCTTCTTTATTATCGACAACGGTTGTGATGGATGGGTGTTCAGATTCGTCCCACTTTGATTTACCATCGTCAATTGCTGTGACAGGTGGGGATTCAAATGCGTCTAACCTTGAAAAACTACAAGATATAAGAGCAGAAATAGACAAAAGAACGGAAAACATTAAAAAAATAGAAAAAGAAATAGAAAAAAGTAAATTGGATAGAGACAGAAAAATAAAAGAAGTAAAGCAAGAATTCGACCGAATAATAAACCCCCAAATGGATGCCTGTAACAAGATACAGACAGACGCTGATAATGCATTGCGACAATCAGCTATGCTCAAAGAAGAAAACCCAAAAGAATCTCAAAGGCTATATGAGGAATCTTGCATGAAACACAAAGAAGCTTCTGATAAAAACTATGAGATTTCCGAAATTATGCGTGAATTGTGCTATAAAAAAATTCATAAATAATCTTAACATATGGTATTTACTTCTGCTTCTTTTCAATGGCATGAGCATACCAAACAAACGATGACCTCATGGGTGATTGATTCATGATCTTGTTAGCATAAAAGACGATAACACCACAATGAATCTTCATTCATGAAGTCCTTCTTCTTTTTTCAGTGAAATCATAGCAGATAATTAATAGTCTAAGGAAAAATTGCAAGGGAACGTAAACCTTACTCTCACATTGAGATTCTGGGATAACGCACAAGCAGAAAGCGCAAATGCTATAGTACATAGTAGTACATAATCGTTTTTTCAAACTATTGTTTTTAACCCATTACAATTAAAATATTGATTTAAATCAAATAATTATGGAAGAGATAAACTCTGAGAGTGCGTTCCTGTTAATAACGTAAAATGAAAGAATTGATTTCATGAATATCCAGAGATTGTTAATTGCTTCTTTGTTATCGACAACGGTTGTGATGGGGGGGTGCTCAGATGTGCTCCACTCTGATGTACCATCATCAACTAAAGAAGAAGCACTAAAGAAAGTAAAAGAAGCACTACAAAAAACAGAGGAAAAAAATAAACAATTAGAACAGGAGAAATCTAATAAAGAAAAAAAAGAAATAGAAAAACGGGAATATACACGAATAGCAATGTCACAATTGAACGAGATTGTAAAAAAAATAGAGACAGATAGTTTAGAACCAAGCAGCTATTCATAAAAGACAACCCAGAATAATCTAAAAGCAGATAGAACAAATGGTGTAACGTTTAAGAAAGTAACCAAAACTATTTGGTGGGTGACTAGACGAACATTGAACCAAATAAATTGGGAAATAATCTTAACAATGTGGTATTTACCTCTACTTCTTTTCAATGGCATGAGCATACCAAACAAACGATGACCTCATGGGTGATTGATTCATGATCTTGTTAGCATAAAAGACGATAACACCACAATGAATCTTCATTCATGAAGTCCTTCTTCTTTTTTCAGTGAAATCATAGCAGATAATTAATAGTCTAAGGAAAAATTGCAAGGGAACGTAAACCTTGCTCTCATATTGAGATTCTTTCGCTTGGAATAACGCACAAGCAGAAAGCGCAAATGTTAGTAGTACATAAACAATCTTATACAATCGTTTTTCATTATCGATAAAAATAGCACATTTACTTATACAATATTTTATTAAATTTATCTTTAAAATTGTAATTTTTTTTAATGATACTATTTGCTATTGCAGATATTATCCTTAAAGGTGACCATATCATAAGTGGAAGAAGTACTACTATCACTCGTTATCACTAAAAGCTGCATTATTTACAATTTTTGATACTAAATCATGCTTTAATTACAATTTTTTTTAACCAATTAAAAATTGAAGTATTGATTTAAATCAAATAATTATGGAGAAGATACACTCTGAGAGTGCGTTGCTTGTTAGTAACGTAAAATGATGGAATTGGTTTCATGAGGATCCAGAGATTGTTAATTGCTTCTTTGTTATCATCAACGGCTATGATGGGTGGGTGTTCAGATGCCCTCTATTCTGATTTATCATGATCAACTGCTACGATAATTTCAGTTCAGAACGGATCGCCGGAATAGAAAATCGTATAACGTTTAAGAAAGCGGCCAAAATTATTTGGAAAATAATCTTAATAATGTGGTATTGACCTCTGCTTCTTCTCAAAGTTGATAAGGTTATTTTTTGACGCGTTCAACATATGAATTGTCTTCTGTAAGAATAACGATATCATCTCCTATATTAATATGGGGAGGCACTGTGGTCCGAATATCATTGGAGAGGATTGCTGGCTTATAAGATGCTGTAACCGTTTGTCCTTTAGAAGAAGGCTCTGTGTCAATGACGGTGAATACTACATGACGTGGCACTTCAACAGATAACGCTACTCCTTCATGGATTAAAAGTTTTACTTCCATTCCCTCTTGGAAATACACTTTTTGATCACCGATAACCTCTTCAGAAACAGTAACTTGATCATAAGTTTCGGGATTCATGAAATGAAACCCTTCCTGATCTTGGTATAGAAACTGAAAACGCTGATCTTCAACAAAAGCACGTTCTACTTGTTCTGTTGTACGCCAACGATTCGAAACCTTCACTCCATCAGAAATACGACGCATTTCGACTTGTGTTATAGGAGTGCCTTTTCCGGGATGAAAATTTTTTGCAACAAGGACAATGTAAAGTTTTCCATCTACATCAAGAACATTACCTTTACGCACAGCAGAAGCGATAACTTTCACCATATTGAATTTATTCCTTATTTAAACTATAGTAAAAAAGACTATTTGACTATATCATCGTGCTTATGAAGTAGATTGTCTACTTTTTTATCCTAAAAACCAACTATCTGACATTTTTGTTTTAAATATTGATAATTGGTTTCTAAAAATAAGAAAAATGCTCATGCATCAAATTCCTTCCCAACCTTGGTGGAATCGTGATTTTCATTATCGTCGTCGTCCTTTTCTTCTCAAGCGCAATATGATCCAAAGCTCTTTAAGAGAATATTTTGTCGAAAATCAGTTTATCGAAATTGATTCAATGTCTCTTCAATATTCTCCTGGAAATGAAACGCACATTCGAGCCTTTTCTACAGAATTGATCATCCAAGACCATATACGAAAGCCTTTATATCTGCAAACTTCTCCGGAATTTTCTTGTAAAAAGCTTCTTGCGGCAGGAGAAGAAAAAATTTTTTGTTTTGCACATGCATGGAGAAATGGAGAACAAGGCTGTTTGCATCAACCAGAATTTACTATGCTAGAATGGTATCGTGCGCATGAATCATATGAACAATTAATGAAAGATTGTATGAACATTATACGATGTGCCGCAGAAGTAGCTAATCAAAAAATTTTTTCTTTTCAAAATGTTAATTGTAATCCTTTTAGTGAACCGGAATATATTACCGTCGCTGAAGCTTTTGCACGATATGCAAATATTGATCTTGGCACTACACTTGATAATCCTGATCAACCTGATCGCCATCTTTTATATCTACAAGCACAACAGGCGGGAATACGTGTCGCTCACGATGATACATGGAGTGATATTTTCTCTCGCATTCTTATAGAGAAAATAGAACCTAATCTTGGGATTAATTGTTGCACTATTCTTGATCGTTATCCTGCTCCAGAATCTGCACTTGCTAATATTTATCCTGCTGATCCTCGTTTTACAAAACGTTTTGAGCTATATGCTTGTAATATTGAGTTATGCAATGCTTGTGATGAACTCCTTGATCCAATCGAACAACGTCATCGCTTTGAAAAAGAAATGCAGGAAAAAAAGAAGATATATAATGAAACCTATCCAATAGATGAAGATTTTCTTGCTTGTTTAACAGAGATGCCACAATCTTCTGGTATAGCCATGGGTTTTGATCGGCTTGTCATGCTGGTTACAGGTGCAAATAATATCAATGAAGTGATTTGGACACCGTTTTCTCAATCTAATCAAGAAGAAATATGATGCAATTACGTCATAAAACACTAACGTCTGCACAAGATTTATATAATGCAAATCTCATCAAGAAAGAACAAATCGATGAGATAAAAGAAATTTCAAATCATTATTCTATTGCGTTGACACCTGTTATTGCCAATCTGATTAATCCTCATAATCCCAATGATCCCATTGCCCGCCAATTTATTCCTCAGAAAGAAGAGTTGAATATTTTACCAGAAGAACGAGAAGATCCTATTGGAGATAATAATCATAGCCCTTTAAAAGGCATTGTACATCGTTATCCTGATAGAATACTGCTAAAATTATTGCATGTATGTCCTGTATACTGTCGATTTTGTTTTCGTAGAGAGATGGTTGGCTCACAAAAAGGCACGGTTTTATCTTCTAAAGATACGGAAGCTGCTCTTGCTTATATTCAAGAAAAATCTCAAATTTGGGAAGTGATCTTTACAGGAGGGGATCCTTTAATTTTATCCCACAAGCGTTTGCAAAAAGTTTTGAAAACATTGAGGTATATTAAGCATGTTCAAATATTACGTTTTCATAGTCGTGTACCTATTGTTGATCCTCAACGTATTAATCCTGAACTCATTCAATGTTTAAAAGAAGCGGGTAAACCTGTATATATTGCGATACATGCTAATCATCCTTATGAATTTTCTGAAGAAGCTATTGCTGCTATTTCTAGACTGGCAAATGCTGGCATTATTCTTTTAAGCCAATCAGTATTACTTAAAGGTATTAATGACGATCCCGAAATTCTTGCCAATCTCATGCGAACTTTTGTAGAATTGCGAATCAAGCCATATTATTTACATCACCCAGACCTTGCTGCTGGAACAAGCCATTTTCGTCTTACCATTGAAGAAGGACAAAAAATTGTTGCGAGTTTAAAAGAAAAAATTTCGGGACTATGCCAACCATTTTATATTCTTGATCTTCCTGGGGGATATGGAAAGGTGAAAATTGATACTCATAACATCAAAAAAGTAGGTAATGGATCCTATTGTATTACCGATCACCATAATATAGTACACGACTATCCGCCAAAATCATCATGAGTTTAATAAATAGATACATTTAGCAATAAATAAAGACAAAAGATTGTACCCATACTCCTCCAAAGAATAAGCATGATAAGCTAAAACATTCTGTTCTGTTCCGCAAAAATCCCAGAATACGCTCTAACAGAGCTCCACATGAAAAATAAGAAATTTCAAAACGATTAGTATGAATTATTATGCTCAGTTAATTCATATTTTGATTAAAAAAATAATAACACCCATGATGATGATGATCACTGCTTATTGTATACTATTTTGAATAGCGTACTTTTCTCGATAATCTTAAAACTTTTAAAGATCAGCCCGCTTTATTTCTACTGATTGTCCACAACCACAAGCGGAAACCTGATTGGGATTATGAAAGACAAAACCTGAGTATAATTTTTCTGTTTTAAAATCGATTTCTGTTCCGAGCATGTAAAGGAGAGAAGCAGAATCAATCCAAACCTTTACACCATCTTTTTCTATCAAATCATCTCCATCTACAGGATTGTCAGTCACTAAATCAACCATATACTCCAAACCAGCGCACCCACCTTTTTTAAGAGAAATACGAATACCCTGCGCTTTTCCCTGTGAATTGAAAACAATTTCCTTGATTCGATATACTGCCGCTTCTGTCATGGTCACTATGTCTGACATTGTCTCAACTACTCCTTAAAACAAGCAAGATATGCAAATATTCGTCAATAAATTTCCGTAGAATATGATAGATATTCAATAATAACCTGTCGCAATTTGCGCTTCTTCTGACATGAGATCCGGAGTCCAAGGGGGATCAAAAGTTATCGAAACTTCTACACCCGATATTCCCTCTACTGCACCAACAGCATTTTCAATCCACTTAGGCATATCCCCTGCGACAGGACATCCAGGAGCAGTGAGAGTCATCAAAATTTTCACCATGTAATCATTTTCAACATCAATCTTATAAATGAGTCCGAGTTCAAATATATCGCAAGGTATTTCAGGATCATATACTGTTTTCAAAGCAGCGATGATATCATTTGAAATTCTCTCTAGGTCTTCCGGTGGAATAGTAGATTCTGGAGATAATGCTATTTTATCAGCAATGTTATTTTCAGTATCAGGATTTTTTTGTTTCATACTTAGCATTTTTCTAGTACACTCGCGCCAAAAATTATTGAAAGAACTGAATTGATTTTTTTAAAGTTTCAATGAACTTATCAGCTTCTTCATAAGTATTATACATTGCAAGTGAGGCACGACAAAGAGAATCTATTCCCAAAAATTTTAGCAAAGGATTAGCACAATGTGTCCCCGCACGAATAGCGATGCCTTCGCCATCTAAAAACAATGCAAGATCATAGGGATGAATATTGCCTAATCGAAATGATATAATAGGAGAATCTTCTAATGATTCATTCACTAATTGCATACCCCTCACTTCTTTTAAACGGGATCTGACATATCGTGCTAGTTCTCTTTCATATGAAAAAATAGATTTTCGATCTATTTTTTCTACGTAATCCAATGCGACTCCTAATGCAATTGCTTGAGAGATTGGAGGAGTTCCTGGCTCAAATCGATACGGTAGATCAGCATAAGTTACCATGTCTTGCGTAACATCAGCAATCATTTCACTGCCACCCATAAAAGGATCCATTTCATTAAGACGAGATTCCTTACTATATAATCCTCCTATACCAGAAGGGCCGTAAAGTTTATGTCCTGTTATGATGTACCAATCACAATCAATGTCTTGAACATCAACAAAATTATGGACGGATCCCTGACTTCCATCAACCAAAACAGGAATATTACGCTCATGTGCAATACGACAAATTTCTTTTATGGGAATCACGGTTCCTAATACATTTGACATGTGAGTAATGGCAATGAGTTTAGTGCGTTCTGTTAAACGATTTTTAAATTCATCAATATGGAAAAACCCTTGATTATCAATAGGAACCCATACAAGAGATGCACCACGACGTTGACGCAAAAAATACCAAGGAATGATATTAGAATGATGCTCCATTACGGATAAAACTATTTCATCTCCAGTAGAAATATGTCGAGCACCCCATCCATACGAAACAAGATTTATTGATTCAGTAGCAGAACGTGTAAAAATAATTTCCTTTACAGAAGAAGCATTGATAAAACGACGAACTTTATCCCGTGCTTTCTCATATTTATCTGTCACCGCATTCGCCATATAATGCAATCCACGATGTATATTTGCATACTCATGACTATAAGTACACATGATAGAATCGATAACATCCCGAGGTTTTTGAGCAGAAGCAGCATTATCAAAGTATATCAACGGCTTTTTTCTGATATCACGACCTAATATAGGAAAATCTTTTCTAATAGAATTGATATCAAAAGTCATACCATAACCATATTAGCAGAATTATTTTTTAGCCAAGAAGATAAAATCTCTTCTATAGAAAACTGCAACACTTGATCATTAAGATCTTCTACAATTTCAGACATAAAAGCATGCGAGAGCATGCTACATGCTTGATTTTTAGAAATACCACGCGCCATCAAATAATATAAGTGCTCAGGATTAATATCAGAAATCGTTGCACCATGACCACATTGCACATCATCTGCAAAAATCTCCAATTCTGGCTTTACATAAAAACTTCCTTCATTAGAAAACAAAAGAGTATTGGCAGTCATACGAGCATTACTACCCTGAGCTTCCGATGATACATGCACTGCTCCTTGAAACACACCGGTGGATTTTTCTAAAACAATATTACGAATTACAGAAGTAGAGCAAGTATTGGGTACTTTATGACGTAAAAACATTGATAAATCACTATGTGCTTTACCACTGAGTAGATTAATCCCCCGCAACATAAATTGCGATTCTTCTCCTTTAACATCTATCGATAATTCTCTTCTAGAAAGACCTTGCCCTATATTCAGCACAAAAACTTTCAACGAAGATTTTTTTTCCAGAATGACACGTAGCTGTCCTAGATGCGTATCTTCTATACCTTGATCTAATACAATAACCCAGGTAATATCGGCACCTTCACCTACCTTTATATCTGCAATAGACGATACGAACGAATTATCATTCGTTAGAGTTGTGTACCGTTCAACAACAGTGGTTCGAGAATTCATCCCGAAGCTAATAGGATAACGCAGATGCATCTGTCCACCACACTGTATAGCCTGCAATTCCAAAGGAACATTTAATTGACACTCATCAGGAATAACAACCTTATACCCATCATTACTCAAAATCCCATTGATATATCCAATGGTATCATGTTCACTTAACGGCTCTAAACAATAAGAATTTTCATCCGTATTCTCTATGTGAGAAAAAGGTAAAACCTCGATATTCTTTTCTTTTAAAATACTTGAGGATGGTTGCTGAGAAATCGATAATTGAATACTATCTGCCACGAGAGGCTTATATTTTTTTTGCAATGTTGCAATACTATTCTTGTTAGTAGGGAGTACTTTCAAAATATTTTTTAAATCTGTATAGTGCCAATTTTCAATTTTTCGTGTCGGTAAGAGGCCTTGAGTACGAAAATCACACAACAAGCGCCTCCGAAAAGCAACAACTGATTGGTTTCGATAATATTTTTGACAAGCCTCATCACAAGATTGGAGCAACATAGTCTCTACCGCTGTTAAATTACCCATATTTTACCTTTTGATATTTATAATCAAACCTATTCTTTTATTAATTCAGCATAACCATTTTCTTCAAGATCAAGGGCAATACTATAATCTCCTGTTTTAATAATTTTTCCATTATGTAGGACATGAATAGTATCTGGCTTGATATAATTTAAAAGACGCTGATAATGTGTAATAATCAAAAAAGAACGATCCTGCGAACGTAGAGCGTTGACTCCCTGAGCAGCAATTTTCAAAGCATCAATATCAAGTCCTGAATCGGTTTCATCGAGAATACACAAACTCGGCTCTAAAAGACGCATCTGCAAAATTTCAGCTATCTTTTTCTCACCTCCAGAAAAGCCTAAATTCAGCGGGCGTTTTAACATATCCATGTTTATCCCTAATTCGGCTGTAATCTTTCGCACTTTACGGGTAAAATCTGGAATTAAAAGCTCTTTTTCATTGCGAGCTTTACGCTGTTCATTCAAAGCAATTTTTAGAAATTGCATCATGATAATACCAGGTATTTCTACAGGGTATTGGAAAGCAAGGAAAATTCCTTTAGATGCCCTTTCTACAATACTCCAATCCAAGATACTCTCGCCTTTATAAAGAATATCTCCAGCTGTTATTTCATAGTCTTTATGTCCCGACAAAAGATATGATAGCGTCGATTTACCAGATCCATTAGGACCCATTATAGCTACCACTTCGCTGGGTTCTACTTTTAAATTCAGTCCTCGGATAATTTCTGTATCCGTGTCCACAATTTTTGCACGAAGGTTCTTTATTTCAAGCATATTTTCTTCCGCTTTACTCAATTACTACTATATAAAATACCAAAGATTACATACAATCCTTGTCTTATCCAACGGATCCTTCTAGAGAAATATCAATTAATTTCTGTGCTTCTACAGCAAATTCCATAGGTAACTTTTGCAATACTTCTCTTACAAATCCATTGACAATTAATGCTATTGCTGCTTCTTCAGGAATACCGCGTTGGAGACAATAAAATAAGTGCTCATCAGATATCTTTGAAGTTGTCGCTTCATGTTCTAAATTACAAGAAGAATTTTTCGATTCAATATAAGGGATTGTATGAGCACCACAATTATTGCCGATTAAGAGACTATCACACTGTGTAAAATTACGCGAATGCGCGGCACCACGATGCACTGATACTTTTCCGCGATATGTATTATTAGAAAATCCAGCTGAAATTCCTTTAGAAACAATCCGACTTGTTGTGTTTTTAGCAAGATGCAACATCTTAGTTCCACTATCTATTTGTTGAAAACCATTAGAAATCGCAATTGAATAAAATTCTCCACAAGATTGTTCACCACGTAAAAGACACGAAGGATATTTCCACGTAATAGCCGAACCAGTTTCCAGTTGAGTCCAAGATATTTTAGATCTCATACCACGACAATCTCCGCGTTTAGTCACAAAATTATAGATCCCACCCTTACCCTGCGAATCTCCGGGATACCAATTTTGCACGGTAGAATATTTTATTTCAGCGTTATCAAGCGCAACTAATTCAACAACAGCGGCATGCAACTGGTTTTCATCACGCTGTGGTGCTGTACACCCCTCTAGATAAGAGACATAAGAACCTTCATCGGCAATAATCAAAGTTCGTTCAAACTGACCTGTCCCTTTTTCATTAATGCGAAAGTATGTGGAGAGCTCCATAGGACACCTCACTCCTTTCGGAATATAGACAAAAGAACCATCGGTAAAAACCGCTGAATTTAAAGCAGCATAAAAATTATCGCCTACTGGAACAACTGTACTTAAATACTTTTTCACGAGATCAGGATGTTCGCAAATTGCCTCTGAAATCGGCATAAAAATCACACCTGATTTTTTCAACTCTTCCTTAAAAGTGGTCACAACCGATACAGAGTCAAAAACAGCATCAACAGCCACTTTAGAAGTTTGGACGCCAGCTAAAATCTCTTGTTCACGTATTGGAATACCTAATTTTTCATATGTTCTAAGTAATTCTGGATCAACGTCATCAAGGGATTGAGGACCCACAATACTTTTAGGAGCTGCATAATAATACAAGTCATCAAAATCAATGGCAGGATAACGAATGCGAGCCCAAGAAGGATCTTTCATTGTCAACCAACGGCGATATGCCAATAATCTCCATTCCAACATCCAGTCTGGCTCATTTTTCTTCGCAGAGATAAAGCGAATAATATCCTCGTTCAAACCTTTAGGAGCTTTATCAACTTGGATATTAGTCTCAAAACCATATTTATATTGATCAACATCAATCTTGCGTACTTTATCTACTGTTTCTCGTACCGCTACCACTACAACACCTATACTTCGTTTGAAAATTGACTCGAAGGAAAAAGCCATCGCACCGAATCAGCAAACACACTGATTCCTGTAATACCAGAGTTATATACTCAATTATTGACTGCATCAATAAGTTAAAAAATTAAAAGCTTATTTTATTCTTAAATTTATCACTTGCCCAATAACAAACCTTGCTTGATAGACTATATATATTCGGGTATGGCTTATTTTTTTAATCAAACAAAAGGAAAAATTATCATCAATGATCAACTACAACTTTTGATGGAAAATATAATTAAGATACGATATGTAACGCAAGAAGCGCGATCCCTTCTTGGGATAACGCTTATAAAAATCAACCGTTTAGCAACATTGTAGCTCCTTCTGCACGTCTATTTTCAATACCTCGTAAAGACTGTCCACCCGCCTTAGTCCATTTTTTACATTCCTCAGCGGCTTTTTCCCAATCTTGAGCATCAACACGTTGTTTAAAAGTGCTTTTATTATAATTTCCGATACCAAGATTAAACACGAAATCAGCTACTGCGACCAAGCGATTTTCACTAGCTGACTTTAAAGTCGGAGATGCATCTAAAAGCAAATCCAAGTGACTACGCAGATCACTTAGCAACAAGTCCTCTGCTTCTTTTGCTGTAATCGTCATATCCTCTCTAACATGAGCCACTATGTCCATAACCAATTGTCCAAGTGCCCCCAGGATCACGATAAGCTGTCAGTTTAAGTCCTTCGTATCTCTTAGTTATTTCAATTAAAGCATTAAGAATTTTACTACTACCGTTCATATCTACAATCCTCTTCTCAATTAGAATAATAATAAAATCAACTTTCTAACAATAACTTAACCTCTGCATCACGCCTTTTTACAAGGCCCGGCAAAACCTTTCCACCCGCCTTAGTCCATTTTTTACATTCCTCAGCGGCTTTTTCCCAATCTTGAGCATCAACACGTTGTTTAAAAGTGCTTTTATTATAATTTCCGATACCAAGATTAAACACGAAATCAGCTACTGCGACCAAGCGATTTTCACTAGTTGACTTTAAAGCCGGAGATGACTCTAAAAGTAAATTAAGAGACTTACTCGCATCTTTCAGCAAAAAATCTTCTGCTTCTTTTTCTGTAATCGTCATACCCTCTGTAACATCTGAGCCAGTATGCCCATAGCCAATTGTCCAAGCACCACCTCCGATATCACGATAAGCTGTTAGTCTAAGGCCCTCGAACTCCTTGAGCATTTTAATAAGAGCGTTAGGAACTGGTATTTTATTATGTTTATCATCACCGTTCATGCCTATCATCCTTTTCACAAATGATATTATTCTGTTTATAATACACACAATTCTTCCCCTCATTAGTTGAGAAATACAACTGTGTAACGTATCATATGATAATAAAAAAATCTATAGTTGTATACGATGAATACACTAAATTAGTTAGAAACAAGTATATTATGAAAAATATATGTTCCTCACTAAAAAAATAATCTGTATTGCTGCTTAAAGAACTTGCTTAATACCGTTTTCAATCAAATATTGTGGATTATACATTGTAACTAATTCTTCTGAAGAAGTTGGATGCACCGCCATGCAACGATCAAAATCTTTTTTTACGCATCCAGCTTTCAAACAAACGCCTAATACTTGGATTATTTCACTTGCTTCATGCCCTAGGATATGCACTCCTAAAACTTTATGATTATCCGCATGGACAATAATCTTCATTATCGTATGTTCGAAACGTTTCGAAAGAAAACATTTCATCGGGAAAAATTTTGTCTTATATATTTCTAATCTACAAAATTTTTGTACGGCTTCTTCTTCTGTTAATCCAACAGAAGCAATTTCAGGTTTAGAAAAAACCGCAGTGGGAACCAAGTCATAGTCTGGAATTGTGGGATTATCTTTAAACACTGTCTCAACAAAACAAGCCGCAGCATGAATGGCAACAGGTGTTAATTGTATGTGACCACTAATATCACCTAGAGAAAAAATAGACTGAACATTCGTACGCGAATAGCAATCGGTGATAATGAAACCGTTTTCATCCATCTTCACCCCTACTTTTTCAAGACCTATACCCGTAGTCCGAGGAGTACGACCTACTGCAAGTATTACTTGATCTGTCTTTACAATTTTTCCAGATTTTAAAATACTTTTTAATTGGCCTGATTCACTAACTACACTTTCAATTGTATCATTATGAAATACTTGCATACCTCTAGAAATCATGACATCCGTTAATCCTTGACGAATATCTGAATCAAATTTGGAAAGAATGCTATTGCCACGCGTCACTAAAGTCGTTTTTGATCCTAAAGAATTTAAAATACCAGCAAATTCAACAGCAATGTATCCTCCGCCTATAATTAAAGTAGATTGAGGTAAACTCTTCAAAGAAAAAATTTCATCTGATGTTATACATAAATCAGAACCTTTGAAATCCATACGATTAGGAGATCCGCCAGTGGAAACGACAATATATCGAGATGTAATAGTGCGATTTAGATTGGCGATGTATACAGAATGAGGAGAAGAAAGAATGCCCTTACTTGCAAATATTTCTACTCCTGCAGATTCCAAACGATTATGATAAAACGATTCAAGACGGGATAGTTCTTTGTTTTGTGCTGTAATAAGTGATTGCCAATCAAAACTTTTATGATCAACACTCCAGCCAAAACCTTGCGAATCCTCGAAGTATTCGGAATATTGTGATGCATAAAACATCAGTTTTTTAGGAATACAACCTCTAATAACGCAAGTGCCACCAACACGATACTCTTCGCAAATAGCTACCTTTTTCCCAAGTTGAGCTGCTAAACGAGCAGAACGTACTCCAGAAGATCCGGCTCCGATCACAACAAGATCATATTCATAACGCATATCTCACGTCTCCAATTCCTTTAGGATATCATGTCAGAATTAAAGATCAAACTTATGATAGTCACAATACATATGCAAAGATAAATAATGGAATGAAAAACTACTCCCACAAACGCTATCTCGATTAAAGACTACAAGTTTGATTATACTTCATGAAAAATAAAAAAGTATTTTTACAGAAAAATGATATCCTAAATTTTACTATAAAAGTTCATATAGACTCATAACAGCCAACAAGTATCCTGAATCAATCTCCTAGAAATCAACAACAGAAAAAAAATAACATAATTTTCGAATAAAACTCACTTGAGTATGCTACAAGATCCTGTCCATCGCATCATTATGTTTTATTTTTGTAAGACTAAACATTCTCCATCAGATGTTCCAATAATTGCACAGTCTACCATATTAATAAACAAACCATGCTCTATAACTCCTGGTATATTACATAGCTCTCCTGAAATAATTTGAGGATCTGGAATAAATCCAAAAAAAGCATCAACAATATAATTTCCTCCATCACTGACAAATAAGCCAGATCCATTTCGCCGTAGACGGAGTTCTTCATTTAAACCAAAACAAGATGCAACCTCTTTGAGCGCAGAAAGCGTCTTGTTCACACCAAATTGGTCAATTTCTATTGGGAGCATGCCCCTTCCTAAAAAATCAACTCTTTTACTTTCATCCCCGATGACAATAAAACGAGAAGCAGCGTGTGCAATAATCTTTTCACGGAGAAGAGCCCCTCCATATCCTTTAATAAGGCGCAACCGAGAATCTATCTCATCAAATCCATCTATACTTAAATCAACAGACGAAACATCCTCTGGCGAATGCAAAGGAATATGATGGATTTTACAGAAATTTTCTGTATTTCGCGAAGATGGTATAACCTGAACACGAAAGCCATTCGCAATCTTGTCAGCGAGCAAAATCATAAACTCTTTGGCAGTACTCCCTGTCCCCATTCCCAAAGTCATCCCGTCAACAACATACTGAATTGCTCGACGAGCAGCATTTCTCTTCATTTGAAGAGCGTCCATCTTATTTCTCTTCTCTCTTGATTGATAAAAACAAAGGTAGTATCACCCTTACTTCCAGCGATAGTATTACATATGAATTGGTTGATCAAAACAAGATAATGCCGCCTCTCTCACGGCTTCTGACATTGTTGGATGCGCATGACAAATGCGAGCCAGATCCTCTGAAGATCCTCCAAATTCCATCAAAACTGCCGCTTCGTGAATCATTTCTCCAGCACTACCACCTATAATATGCACACCTTCTACGCGATCACTTTTCTCATTCGCCAATATTTTTACAAAACCATCGATGGAATTCATAGAACGTGCTCTACCATTAGCACTAAACGGAAACTTCCCTACTTTATAAGATTTTTTTTCACACTTCAATTGTTCTTCGGTTTTTCCTATTGAAGCAACTTCAGGATGAGTATACACAACACTTGGGATAATCCCGTAATTAACATGCCCTTTTTGACCAGAAATAATTTCAGCTACCGCAATACCTTCATCCTCTGCTTTATGAGCTAACATTGGTCCACGGACAACATCTCCAATAGCATAAATAGTCGAAATAGATGTTTGAAATTGCCCTCCTATTTCAATGCATCCCCGATGATCAATATTAATACCTATTTCTTCAAGACCTAAACCTTTCGTATACGGCCTACGTCCTGCAGCAACCAAAACGGCATCAGCTTCAATATTTATAGGCTCGTCATCAGTAGATCGATAGACTACCTGCGCTTTTCCCTTCACCTTTTTGACAGAAGAAACTTTTGAGTTCAACTGAAAATTCATTCCCTGTTTGGACATAATTTTAAGACAATGTGCTGCTATTTCTTTGTCCATTCCATTTAAAATAGTGCCAGAATGCTCAATAATCTTTACACAAGAACCAAGTCGCGTCCAAACGGAACCCAATTCTAAGCCGATGACTCCAGCGCCAATGACCAGTAAATTTTTTGGAACGGAAGAAAATGACAATGCACCCGTAGAAGATACGATGACTTGCTCATCAAAATCAATTGACATACCCGGCAAGCCAGATGCCTCTGATCCAGTGGCAATGACTATATTCTTCGCTTCTATTGTTTCTTCTGAAGAACTTCCTTTGACCAGTATTTTATTATTGGATACAATCCTTGCTGATCCATGATATGTAATAATTTTATTTTTCTTTAGGAGAAAATTTATCCCTTGAGTATTGGATTCGACAATAGATTTCTTGTAAGACATCATCTTTTTCAAATCCAAATGACAAGATGCAATATTTATCCCTAAATCTCCCGCTTCTTTAGCAATATGACTATACATTTCCGAAGCATGTAACAAAGCCTTGGAAGGAATACACCCTATATTTAAACAAGTTCCACCATAAGTCTTTTCTTTTTCAATTATAGCGACTTTATTTTTTAACTGAGCAGCTTTTATTGCACAAGCATAACCAGCTGGACCACCACCCACAACAGCAACATCATAAACCATTATTTTTCCCGTTTTAAATGAATTATTTTCTCCAATCCATCAAGAAATCAAATAATTAAATCAATAAACACATGTTTCTATTTTTAACTTCTATGGACAAACGACTGCCCCTACTGTCTTTAAAACCAACAGCATATCCTAAATCCATCATCAAAGAAGATAAACACTAATACTTTAAGGTCTATAAGTCCAATATAAAACGTTCAGGATCTTCAAGCAATTCTTTCAAACGAACCAAAAATGTTACAGCCTCTTTTCCATCGACTATACGATGATCATATGATAAAGCGAGATACATCATAGGACGAATCACGATTTGTCCATCCTCTACTATTGGTCTTTCCTGAATTTTATGCATACCCAGAATACCCGATTGTGGCGGATTTAATATTGGAGAAGATAAAAGAGAACCATAGACTCCACCATTAGATATAGTAAATGTACCATTTTGCAAATCACGCATAGAAAGATGTCCTGCACGAGCTTCTCGACCAAGACGCGCAATCTCTCTTTCAATCTCCACAATATTCATTTTATCCGCATGACGTATAACCGGTACTACAAGACCTTTATCTGTGCCCACTGCCACTCCAATATGGCAGTAATTTTTATAAACAATATGATCGCCATCAATTTCTGCATTGACACCTTTAATTTCTTGCAGAACGTGACTTGCTGCTTTGGTAAAAAAGCCCATAAAACCTAGCTTAATCCCATGCTTTTTCTCAAAAATATCTTTATAACGAGATCGGATAGAAATAATACGAGACATATTGACTTCATTATACGTACTCAAAATAGCTGCAGTATTTTGAGCATCTTTTAATCGTTTAGCAACAGTTTGACGCAAACGAGACATTTTGACACGCTCTTCAGATAATTCTTCGGAAACGCTTGATTTTTCAAAAATATTAGAGGCACTATTAATAATTCTCGAAAAAACACCTTTTTTATGAGAGTCAACGGTTGATTGATCAACAGAAGATTCGGAACGAGAAATTGCTGCCATAACATCAGATTTCAATATCTGCCCTCTTTTGCCCGTTCCCTTAATATCAGAAGGAGATAAACCGGATTCTGCTATTAATTTAGAAGCAGATGGGGAGTGTGGCATTTGAAAACCTTGATCAGTTATTTCAGGTAAACCATTGGCAGTAGAATTAGGAGAATTTTGCTTTATAGATTCATCTTCATCTCTTGCAATTTCTACAATATATCCTAAAAATCCCCCATAAGTAACTGTATCGCCTTTTGCAACAGACATCTCGTGCAATTTTCCCGAGACAGGAGAAGGCACTTCAACGGTCACCTTATCGGTTTCGAGTTCTACTAAAATTTCACCGATTTCAACTGATTCACCAATTTCTTTAAGCCAAGTGCCAACCGTTGCTTCATTGACAGATTCGCCCAGAGAGGGCACTAGAATTTTCGTAGCCATACTTCTAACTTTCTCTTCCAAAATACCGGTATTATTAATAATACCGGTCAACATCGTTAATCTTTATTTAAGAGCATCCTCAATAAAAGAAGATAATTGTTCTAGATGTCGAGACATATGACCCACGGCCGTAGATGCGGAAGGTAAACGTCCAACATAACGAACACGAGAATAATCTGCGCCAATAGAATGCAATACTTTTTCTAAATAAGGTTCAATAAAAGTCCATGCTCCCATATTTTGAGGTTCCTCTTGACACCAAACGATCTCGGCTTGAACAAAACGCGAAAGAACTTTTATTAGATAATCTTCTGGGAAAGGATATAATTGTTCAATACGCAACAGATAGATATCAGCAATATTACGCATATCGCGATTATCTAAAAGATCATAGTAGACTTTTCCTGTGCAGAGGATAACCCGACGAATATGCGAATCTTCCTTAAGTTTCACAGAAGTTTTTCCATGATATTCAGCGTCATCTGATAACACCGCTTGGAAAACGCTCCCACATGTCATATCTGAAAGAGAAGAAACAACCCTTTTATGTCTCAACAAGGACTTTGGAGCCATCATGATTAATGGCCTAGAAGAACGATCATAAATTTGACGCCGCAGAATATGAAAGTAATTGGCGGGAGACGTACAGTTAGCAACGTACATGTTATTTTCCGCACACATTTGCAAAAACCTTTCAAGTCGAGCAGACGAATGCTCTGGTCCCTGTCCCTCATATCCATGTGGCAACAAGCACACAAGATTAGAAGTGCACAGCCATTTCTGCTCTCCAGCGGTGATAAACTGATCTAATATAACCTGGGCACCATTAGCAAAATCTCCAAATTGAGCTTCCCAAATAGTTAATGCATTAAGATTGTTTAAAGAATAACCATACTCAAATCCCAAAACAGCTTGCTCAGAAAGGAAAGAATTAACAACCTCACAATGCCCTTGATCTTTCGAAATATTACCCAAAGGAAAATAGCGTTTGCCTGTTTCTTGATCACATAAAATTGCATGACGATGAGAAAAAGTACCACGTTCACAATCTTGCCCCGATAAACGTACCTTATAACCTTCATAGCAGAGAGAACCAAAAGCCAACGATTCCGCCATAGACCAATCAATTCCCTTGCCTGTCTCAATCATCTTTTGGCGATTTGCCATAAGACGTTCAACAATTTTATGCGTATTAAAAGACTTTGGAAGACGAATAATACTAGAACCTATTTTTTTCAATATTTCTTTTGATACAGAATTTTTTCGCTCATTCTCACCATTATGCAATAATCCTAATTTTTCAGGACAATAGCTTTCACTTTCCTTGTATTCTGCTTCCAAATATTTATGCCAATTGTTGGCTAAAGACTGCAACTCTTGTTTAGAAATAACTTGATTTTTCATGAGAGAATCAGCATATAGTTGCAATACCGATTTATGTGAACGTATTGTTTTATACATCATAGGCTGCGTGAAAGAAGGTTCGTCTCCTTCATTATGTCCAAAACGGCGATAGCATACTATATCTATTACTACAGATTTGTGAAATTTCATCCGGAATGAAACAGCCATCCTAACAACACGAATCACAGCTTCTGGATCATCTCCATTAACGTGAAAAATAGGAATACCAATAGACTTGGATATATCTGAAGCATAGGTACAAGAACGAGCTGAAGAAGGATTCGTAGTAAATCCAATTTGATTATTAATAATCAAATGAATATTGCCTGCAACTGTGTATCCCGACAAACCAGATAAACCAAAAGTTTCCGAAACTATACCTTGTCCAGCAAAAGCAGCATCTCCATGAATAATGAGGGGCAATACTCGAGAGCGTTCTACTAAGGAGATACTCTTTTCCCCTACAATACCAGCTTTTAAGTCCTGTCTAGCACGGACACTTCCTATCACCACAGGGTCAACAAATTCAAGATGCGAAGGATTGCTCTGTAGCAACAACTTCACATCTTTTCCGCAAATCTGACGATTACAACATAATCCTAAATGATACTTTACATCCCCTGAATATTCTTTTTCTGAAGGACCTTTTCCTTTAAATTCATAAAAAATAGAGCGCGGGAGCTTATTCATTATCTGAGATAAAACATTTAAGCGACCCCGATGAGCCATTCCTAAAATCATCTCATCCACACCCTGTTGAACTCCTTGTCTAATAATTTCCTCTATAGCCGGAATAATGACCTCAGAGCCATCGGCACCAAAACGCTTTGCTCCTTTATACTTTATGTCAATAAACTTTTCAAAGCCTTCGGCTCTAACAAGCTTATCTAATATATCCCTTTGTTCTTCTTTGGAAAAATTAGAAGAAAAATCATAATCTTCAATTGTATTTCGTACCCAATCCCTCTCTATAGAATCGACAATATGCATGAATTCCACGCCTATGTTCGAACAATATAAATGAGAAAGAACATCTACAATCTCAGGAATCGTAGCACTCTCAAGACCCAATACACCTTTCATACAAATCTTACGATCATAATCAGCTTTAACAAATCCATAGTGAGCAGGAGACAACTCTGATAAATCTTTTTGATGAGAATTATATCCTAATGGATCAATATTTGCCTTGAAATGACCATAAGAACGATATGCATCTATCATCTTCATGACTTGAAAAAAATCTTTTACAGATTGAGTTTCGCCTAAAGAACAAGAACTCTCCACAGCGCTCTTCTTCTGCGAAAAAACGGCACTCGCAACAGATTCTTCTTTTAAAAAAGAAGCTATTCCGTCTTCTAAATTATCATACTCTTCAGAATTCTCATCAAGAAACGAAAAGAGAGGATACCAATCCTTACAAACACTAGATGGATCCTCTTGATAACTCTTATACAGATCTTCAATATAACAACAATTAGTACCATCTAGAAAAGAAGAAAGAGAAAACATCTTATTTAAATCTTGCAACATCATTCTCTCCGTCACTGCATTGTTGTTGATGATCTAATATTCATTCTATACTAAAAAAAATGTAATTTCAAAATATTACAAACTACCCAATAGTTCTACGAGGGATCTTCCAATACGTGCGGGAGAAGGTGCAATACAAATACCAGCTTCTTTCATTGCATTTATTTTATCTTCAGCCCCTCCTTTGCCACCAGAAATGACCGCACCAGCATGCCCCATAGTTCGACCAGGAGGTGCCGTTTTACCTGCAACAAATCCAACTATTGGTTTCTTGCGCCCACGTTTAGCTTCATCTTTCAAAAACTGGGCAGCCTCCTCTTCTGCAGATCCTCCAATTTCACCAACCATAACAATCGATTCAGTTGCTTCATCTGCTAAAAATAACTCAAGGACATCAATAAATTCAGTCCCTTTAACAGGATCACCACCAATACCAACAGCTGTACTTTGCCCTAATCCTTCTTGAGATGTTTGGAATACAGCTTCATACGTAAGAGTTCCAGAACGAGATAGAATACCAACTGACCCCTTGCGAAAAATAGAACCTGGCATAATTCCTATTTTACAACTATCAGGCGTCAGAATACCAGGACAATTAGGACCAATAAGGCGAGAAGAAGATTTTTCGAGACGCGCTTTTACCCGAACCATATCCAAAACTGGTATTCCTTCAGTAATACAAACAATCAAGGGAATTTCTGCCTCAATAGACTCAATAATAGCATCACCCGCTCCACTAGGAGGAACGTATATCACAGAAGCATTAGCAGCTGTACGCTCTTTTGCTTCTGCGACAGTAGTAAAAACAGGGACGTTAACATTTCCTCCAGTCCAATAAGTACTGCCTTTCTTAGGATGTATTCCCCCGACAACCTGTGTTTGACAATAAAGAATAGCCTGTTCCGTATGAAAAGTTCCAGCCTTACCCGTTAATCCTTGAACAAGAACTTTGGTATTCTTATCAACTAGGATAGACACAATATTCAAACTCCTTTCACTGCATGCACTATTTTCTGAGCAGCATCATCTAAATCAATTGCAGTAATAACGTTCAAACCACTTTCCGCAATCAATCGATTTCCAATATCTACATTGGCCCCTTCAAGACGCATCACAAGGGGAATATTGATCTTTACTTCTTTAACAGCAGATAAAATACCTTTTACTAGCACATCACATCTCATAATCCCTCCAAATATATTGATTAATATTCCTTTAACAGAAGAATCTGACGTGATAATCTTAAAAGCAGCAGCTACTTTATCTTGATCGGCTCCTCCTCCAACATCAAGAAAATTAGCAGGTGCTCCTCCGTATAATTTAATGATGTCCATAGTAGCCATAGCTAAACCAGCTCCATTAACCATACAACCGATATTACCATCAAGTGCTATATAAGAAAGATTATGTTGTTTGGCTTCTATTTCTCTACTGTCTTCTTCTGAAACATCGCGTAATTCTTGAATATCAAGATGGCGATATAACGCATTGTCGTCAAAAGATATTTTTGAATCTAATACTCTTAACCGACCGTTTTTCATAATAATTAGTGGATTAATTTCCAGCAAACTCATATCTTTATCACAGAAAGCTTTATAAAGGTTAGGAAAAAGATCGCCGCCATCAATACGAGCTTGCCCTTGTAATTCAAGCATATCACACAAGCTGGCAACATCTTCAGAAGTCACCCCTATCAAGGGATCAATAAGTAGTTTGAAAATCTTCTGAGGGTAATCTTTGGCGACTTCCTCTATATCCATCCCTCCTTGAGTAGAGGCAATAAAGGCAACCATTCCTGATGTTCTATCTACTAAAAGAGATAAATATAGTTCTCTTAATATATCAGCACCATCTTCAACATATACACAATTCACTCTGCTCCCCGTAGGTCCAGTTTGTTTTGTTATGAGTGTAGAACCGAGAATCTCTCGAATATCAGATATGACAGATTTAAGAGAGCTTTCGACACGTACCCCACCTTTCGAATCAGCGGGTAATTCTTTAAAACGTCCTTTACCACGCCCTCCAGCATGAATCTGACTTTTGACAACATACAACGGACCAGGAAGAGTTTTAATCGCCGATTCTGCCGCATGAACAGACGAAATGACCACACCCTTAGCAACTGGAACATTATATTTTCTTAACAATGCCTTAGCTTGATACTCATGAATATTCATAACAACACTATTCCCTTTTATACCAACGAAGGAACTAATTTAGTACAAGAATTGCATAAATCAACAGTAGCTTTGACCGACTTTTGAAAAGCATCTTTTTCATCAAAAGAAAGATTTAATTCAACAATCTTTTCTACTCCTTTATGCCCAATCACGACTGGAACTCCAACATAAAATCCTTCCACACCATATTGTCCCGAAAGATGCGCAGCACAGGGAAGTAGATTTTTTTTGTTTTTCAAGTATGATTCCGCGATGGCTATGGCAGAAGAAGCAGGGGCATAATACGCAGATCCGGATCTAAGTAATCCAACAATTTCTGCGCCACCTTCGCGAGTTCTCTTCACAATTTGATCGATTTTTTCTTGTGTAGTCCAACCAAGTTTTACAAGATCGGAAACAGGAATACCAGATACAGTAGCGTATCTCAACATAGGCACCATTGAATCTCCATGACTACCTAACACAAGAGCCGTTACAGATTCAACAGAAACACCAAATTCTTGCGCTAAAAAATAACGAAATCGAGCCGAATCCAAAATACCAGCCATCCCGACAACCATATGTGACGGTAAGCCAGAAAATTTCTGCAGAGCCCATACCATGGCATCAAGAGGATTTGTAATACAAATCACGAATGAATTAGGGGCATACTTGCGAATCCCTGCTCCTACTTTTTCAATAGCCTTCAAGTTATCAGCAAGCAAATCATCTCGACTCATTGATGGCTTGCGTGGAATACCCGCTGTTACAATACAAACATCAGCTTCTGCAATATCTGAATAATCACTGGTGCCACATAACTGTGCGCCAAAACCTTCAACTGGAGAAGATTCTGCAATATCAAGCGCTTTTCCACGTGGCATGCCATCTACTATATCAAGTAAAACAACATCTCCAAGCTTTTTAAGAACAGCAAGATGCGCAAGTGTTCCTCCGATCATACCAGACCCTATAAGAGCAATCTTATTTGATTTCATTACGCATCCTTTCTTCAAGTAACATACTTTGGTTCTCTATATAAGAAATTTACTATTATTAAAAAAATCATTTACACTCTTATTTGATAACAAAATCTTACAAGCGTCTATTATAATTTTATTCTTACCGATATATTGCGCGCTGAACATTTCATACAAACGCGAAACAGTTCTTTGAATCTCAAATGCCCCTTTTCTTAACTTATAAGGGAATAAATCTTCTATATTTTCTTCTGACGATATAATTAAACCAATTTTATGCTCATAAAACACATCTATCAACATAATAAAACGCTTTATCCAATCCTTTCGATCTTCCTTTAATAAGGGAATATCATTTATAATAACAACATCAAATCGATTAGCAATTTCTACAAAATCATTAGCTGATAGTGGTCTATCACAAAGATCAAAAAAAGAAAAGCGAGATACTCTACTGCAAAAAAAAGGGACATGAATTTCATATCCTCCTTCTGTAGAAATATTCAAAGAAAGTGATTTCTTTCCTTTTGTTATATGAGCCCACAATTTATCCATTAGCACTCTATTATAAGAATTAAGTGGAGTCATATAAATAGGAAGAATTGATTGTTCTTTTCTACGGTAATCTTGACCTGAATCCAGAGAAATAATTTCAAGTTTCTTTTCTAATAGTTCTATAAATGAAACCAGAACATTGCGATTAATTTCATCTTTATAAAGATTTTCTGGAATAAAATTTGACGTCATTACTATAATACAACCATGTGAAAACAATGCAGCAAACAATCGAGATAAAATAATTGCATCAGCAATATTGGTTATCATAAATTCATCAAAACATAAAACTCTGGATTCTAGAGCAATAGAACTCGCAACTAATGGAATAGGGTCCGATTCTAGTATTTCTCCAAATTCAATTTTTTTACGATACATGATAATACGACTGTGAACATCTTTCATAAACTCGTAAAAATGAAGCCTGCATTTCTTTTCTATAGGAACTAATGCAAAAAAAAGATTCATGAGCATACTCTTGCCTTGACCAACATCTCCGTGGAGATAAATGCCCTGCATAGAACAATATTTTCTTTTTATGCCCCTTAAATTCCAAAGCCAAGAAAAGATACCTTGTTCCTGTTTTTGTTGCTTATATAAATCAACGAGAAGACGATCAAAGGATTTCACCACACTCTCTTGAGCGGGATTATATTTTAATTTTTTATCCTGAATCAAAGATATGAGTCTACTACTGACAAGATCAAGAGACACTAATACACACCCAAAAAATAGATAAAATAACTGCCATTACCAAAATTTATGTCAAAACCAAGAACATATAACTAAGATAAAAATTAAAAAAACCTATGTAGATGTACATAATATCATAATTTGTCAATTTTAGTAGCAATTGAACTCTTGCAGCATGCATGACTGTCAAGGTTAGACCATGATGTAATACTAGATAGAGCATTGTAGATAATATTCGAAATTCTTGCGCTGATCTTAGGAGAGATCTTTCTAAAATTGAGTCACAAAGAAAGCTCTATAAGAATCACTTAGTTATTTCTGTTGTATCACCAAATTGAATACCATTTTTAAATCCTGTTGCACTATGAAACTTAATTATCGTTAATCGTCCCATATAGATAAAGATTTTCCGAATTAGATCTACATTCATTGTACGTTTCCCTTTTAAACATCTCATGTCCTACCGAGAAATTATAACTTTATCACTTTCACCCTGAAAAGATCCCTCGAAAGACTGTTCCGCAGTTTTATAGAAAACAATGATAGTTTGACCGGATTTATTTTTAAGCTCAAAACTATCCTCATCTATTATATTCCATGCTGCTAATGATGCTAACCTACCATGGCAACTTCGAGCGGTTCCACGAAAATTCTTTTTAAATCGAGTCAATGTCAAAATCATCTTACAGTCGACATCTCGGTATGATACTTTCCAAGCACCTATTATTCCCATCCTAATGGCATTATTATCCTTACTAGGCACAGAAATATCGTCCTGATCAAATTCTTCTTCAGGAATAGGCGGAAGAAGAATCTCTGATTCAACAGAAGGAGGAAGGGAGATCTCTGGTTTTTTGAAAAAAATATTTCCGAAATCTATTTGTGTACAGCCATGTGAAAATAATGTGAGCATGTAAAGATTTAAGAGAATAAAACGATAAAAATGCATTTATTATATCCTTCATACCCGAGATCATTATTATAACTAATATATCCAGAAATATTTCTAAAAATAAGAAAAAACTATATTTTACGATCTAGCAACATCATTTTAATTTTTGCAATTGCTTTTGCTGGGTTAAGACCTTTAGGACAACTTTGAGTACAATTCATAATTGTATGACAACGATATAAGCGAAAAGGATCTTCGAGATTATCAAGACGCTCTCCTTGAAATTCATCTCGAGAATCAATTAACCAACGATACGCTTGCAATAATATAGCAGGACCAAGATATCTATCAGAATTCCACCAATAACTTGGACAAGACGTTGAACAACAAGCACACATCACACACTCGTAAAGACCATCAATTTTCTGCCTATCCTCATGACTTTGCAATAATTCCTTAGCAGGTTTGGGAGAAACAGTCTTAAGCCATGGTTCAATTGAACGATGTTGAGAATAAAAATGTGACATATCTACCACAAGATCTTTAATGACAGACATGTGAGGCAGAGGATATACCGCGATAGCACCCTTAATATCCTTCATATCTTTTACGCAAGCTAAAGTATTAGTGCCATCTATATTCATCCCACAAGAGCCACAAATACCTTCGCGACATGAGCGACGCAAAGTCAAAGTAGGATCAATCTTATTTTTAATGTACAAAAGCCCATCAAGAACCATAGGACCACAATTATCTAAATCAACATAATAAGTATCCATGCACGGATTACCCTTATTATCAGGATTCCATCGATAAATACGATATTCTTTTAAATTCTTTTCTCCAGTAGGAGCATTCCAAATCTTCCCCCGCTTTACCCGAGATCTCTTTGGCAACATAATTTCAACCATGATCAATACCTATACTAATAAACACGTGCTTTAGGAGCTATCTTAGAATAGTCGACTCCACCACAAAGCAATTCAGTATGTACTGGACGATAATCAAGCTTTATTTTCCCTGTATTCCAATCAACCCAACAAAGAGAATGTTTGCGCCAATTGACATCATCACGTCCACCAAATTCGCCATCTTTAAAATCCTCTCTCGCATGAGATCCCCTGCTTTCTTTGCGTGCTTCTGCAGAATAAACTGTAGCAATCGCATTGATCATCAAATTTTGCAATTCAAGAGTTTCCACAAGATCCGAATTCCAGATTAACGATCGATCATGAACTTTTAGATCAGCCATTTCATCCCAAAGACAAGAAAGGTTGCGACATCCATCAGACAAAGAATCTTGAGTACGAAATACACCTGCATCTAATTGCATTGCTCGTTGCATTTTCTCTCGTAAAGCAGCGGTAGGAACATGACCATCGGCATGTCTCAAGCGATCAAATCGATCCATAATACGATCACAGGAAGATATATCTAAGCTAGGAATTGGACTTGATTTATCAATCATTTCTGAAGCGCGAATAACAGCAGCTCGACCAAAAACTACTAAATCAATCAATGAATTTGAACCAAGACGATTCGCCCCATGAACCGAAGCACAGCCAGCCTCACCAATTGCCATCAAACCAGGGGCAAAACGCTCTGGATTCTTACTATTGGCATCTAATACCTCTCCCCAATAATTAGTCGGAATACCTCCCATGTTGTAATGCACGGTAGGAATAACAGGAATAGGATCGCGTGTTACATCAACACCAGCAAAAATCCGCGCAGATTCAGAAATGCCTGGTAAACGCTCTTGAAGAACAGCAGGGTCAAGATGATTCAAATACAAATGTATATGATCTTTACTTTTACCAACACCTCGCCCTTCTCGTATTTCCATCATCATACAACGAGAAACAACGTCTCGAGAAGCAAGATCCTTAGCTGAAGGGGCATAACGCTCCATAAAACGTTCTCCCTTAGAGTTAACAAGATAGCCACCTTCTCCACGCGCCCCTTCCGTAATAAGACACCCTGCGCCATAAATCCCAGTTGGATGAAACTGTACAAATTCCATATCCTGTAATGGCAGACCCGCACGTGCAACCATACCAGCACCATCACCAGTACAAGTATGTGCTGATGTAGCAGAAAAGTAAGCTCGACCATACCCACCTGTCGCTAACACCACTAATTTAGCAGAAAAACGATGAATTTCACCCGTTTCTAGCTGCCAAGCGACAACACCAACACAGCAACCTTCCGAGTTAATGATAAGATCAAGTGCAAAATACTCAATAAAAAATTCCGCATTATTTTTTAACGCTTGGCCATATAGTGTATGCAAAATAGCATGTCCTGTTCTATCAGCAGCAGCACAAGTCCTTTGAACAGGAGGACCTTCTCCATAGTTTTGCATATGTCCACCAAAAGGACGCTGATAAATCTTCCCTGCTTCATTACGTGAGAAAGGTACACCATAGTGCTCTAACTCATAAACAGACTGCGGCGCTTCCATCGCAAGATACTGAATCGCATCTACATCTCCAAGCCAATCAGAGCCTTTTATCGTATCATATAGATGCCATTGCCAACTATCCGGTGTCATATTGGCAAGCGAAGCCGCAATTCCTCCCTGTGCTGCAACCGTATGCGAACGAGTAGGAAAAACTTTTGTAATACATGCCGTCTTAAATCCCTTTTCAGCCATACCTAAAGTAGCGCGCAAGCCCGCTCCTCCGGCGCCAACAACGACAACATCATAAGAATGATCTACATAAGTATACGAAGATTTAAGATTAGAAGAATTCTTCATAGAGTACCCAAAATTGCAATTTTTAAGAGAGAGAACAGACAAAAAATAATAAGCAATAAAACAAAACAACTATTCATAAAAAGGAACATTATTTTCAATAGTCTATAATGAATATAATCTTCAATTATTACTTGCATACCAAGTTGCATATGCACAGAAATCGAAATTGTTCCTAATCCCATGATAGATGCTACGGCCACATTAGAAAGCACAGAAACAATCTGCTCATATGGAGCATCACCATATTTTATAAAAAAAGCAATAAAAAAAATAATAAAGGGAATATTAGCAATAGCAGTGAATCTTTGTTTTATAAAATGCCCCGTACCATCCTTAGCAGAGCCCATGCCCCGCACTCTTCCCAAACTACTACGCATATCAAAATCCAATTTCCATCCTTAAACAATATCCTTGATTATCCATACTATTAATACTGTCAAAATCGAAGCAATAATATTAATTTTTGCCATTTGAGTGGCAATTTTTTTGTCTAAACACAAACTAACATCCCAAATAAGATATCTTATACCGCCTAACATATGATGGATAACTGCCCAAGTGTACAAAAAAAGGCATACTTCGAAAACAGAACCATCCATATAACACCTTAAAGAACTTAATGTATGTTCCCCATTTGCTATACAAAAAAACCAAAAAACTACTACTGGAGTTCCCAAATAAACCACTGAACCCGTGATACGATGTACAATGGAGACAAACATAGTAGGAATCAGTCTATAAATCTGTAAATGCGGAGAAAGTGGTCGATTATTCTTAATGCTAGACATCAGTTTCAAGCTACTCCTTTCTGATACAGCCCAATGACTAATTGAAATATATGTATACAATTATTAACATATGACATTTAAAAAACCTCATTTTTTAAAATAACGTTATCAATAAAACAATTACCAATATAATCAACAAAAATATAGAATATTCACCTCTTCATATGCGACTACAAAGGAGGATTAGATAGTTTCCCCATACGACATACTTCCAAGTATTCATCCGTCGTTACAGGTTGCACAGAAAGACGGGAAGAAACGATCAATATCATGCTAGAAAGGCGTGGATTAGCTTTAATAGCCATTAAACTAACAGGGCAAGGCATACTACAAACTGCACATATATCCACACATTCCCAACACGATGATTGTTCTGCTGTTGGATCGGGATACGTACAAGTAATCACTTCGAAAATCCCTACAATTTCACGACCTTTATTAGAATGATAAAAAAATCCTTTATCACCGACACGCATTTTTCTCATATTATTACGTGCTTGATAATTACGAACTCCTGTCCACGCTTCTCCAACACGCCCCTTATCTTGTTGCATTTTCCAAGACCATTCAGAAGGTTCAGATTTTACAAGCCAATATGCCACGATTCTCCTTCATTCAACAAGCATCATCATTGAAATAAACTTACCTACTGCTCTTCGGAAGAGTGGTTTAACAAAATACTCAAAGCTTCATCTACACTAATATGATTCATCATCACATCTGATATTGCTTGAAAAATAGGTAACTTTAAACCCATTTTTTTTGATATATTTATCACGCATGAAACTGCAATTGCCCCTTCTACCAGTTGTATCTGATCAGGATTCTGTTTTTCCCCTCTTCCAAGAGCAATGCCAAAACAAAAGTTACGAGACTGTTCACTGGTAGCTGTTAATATTAAATCTCCCACACCAGACAACCTTAAAATTGTATCAGCCCGACCGTTCATCGCTTCCGTTAATTTCATAATTTCTGACAAACCCTGAACCATTACAATGGCGCGAGCCGAATCTCCACATCCTCTCCCTTTTAAGATACCACTTGCTATAGCAATAACATTTTTTAGAGCGCCTCCGATCTGAACACCGATACGATCATCTGAACAATAAACTCGAAAAGAATCAGTGGTAAGAATCTTAGAAAGACGCCGAGATATATCGATATTTTTAGAGGATAAGATCACTCCTACTGGTAATCCTTGAGCAATATCACGTGCAAAACCAGGACCAGAAAGAACCGATATAGAATGGGATGGAAGCACTTTTTCTGAGTAAGAACTCAGCAACATCCCGCTGTTATATTCAAATCCTTTGGAACAGATTATAATCTCTGCGCTCTCTTTCAACCAATTGCTATAAAAGTTAAGGGCTTCTCCATAGCCTTTAGAAGAAGTAGCAAACAAAACAATATCGGCATTTTGCAAAAGCGTGTGATCAGATGAAAAGTTTAGAAGGGGAGACAGTTTGATGCCTGGCAGTGCTTTTGCATTGATTCTTGTATCCTCTAATTGTTGCATTAAAATTTCTTTTCGACCAAGCAACGTGACATTTGCAAGCCCACGTGACGCAATGACACTAGAGAGCGCTGTTCCAAAAGCTCCTGCACCAATCACGAAGATTGTAGAATAATTTTTCATGCTTTGACTCCACGCTTACCAGATCCTATTTTTGACGGAGCTTTTTCATCTAAAGGCCAACGAGAACGAGGTGATATAGATAAATCATCCGCAGGTAATCCAGCCTCCATCCGTTCCAAAGCCGCCCAAGCAATCATTACTGCATTATCGGTGCATAAACGAGCTGGAGGAGCAACAAAACGAAAACCATGTAAAACACAAAGATCGATCAAAGAAGCTCGGATAAAATGATTAGAAGCCACACCACCCGAAACTACTAATACAGCTTGTTTATGTGGAAATGCCTTGCGAAATAAAAGAAACCCTTGTTTTAATCTTGCTTGAAGAATACGTACGACTGTTACTTGAAACGATGCACAAATATCAGCAATATCTTGTTTTTCTAGCACATCGAAAGCACATATTGTTTTCTGGACGGAAGTTTTTAAGCCAGAAAAAGAAAAATCACATAGCGTTCCTTGTACTAAAGGACACGGAAACTTAAAACGCTTACCATCGCCCATCAATGCCGCCTTTTCTATCTCTACTCCACCTGGATATGGTAATCCCAGTGATTTGGCAATTTTGTCAAAACACTCCCCAAGAGCATCATCTATAGTTGTTCCCAAACGATCATAGTGCGCAACATCCCTTACTAACAAAATCTGTGTATGTCCTCCGGATACTAACAAAACCAGATAGGGAAAGGCAATGTCATCTGTCAAGCGTGCTGTTAGAATGTGACCCTCTAAGTGATTAATAGCATAAAAGGGCTTATGACTAACATAGGAAATCGCTTTGGCTGTCATCAAACCGACAATTAATCCTCCCATTAATCCTGGGCCTGCTGTAACGGCTATTGAATCCATATCAGAAATTTGCATATTAGCACGTAATAAGGTTTGTTTTATCAAAATATCCAAAACGTCTACGTGAGCACGAGCAGCAACTTCTGGAACCACTCCTCCATAATGACCATGTTGATCAATCTGAGACAAAACGGCTTCTGCAAGAATCTCGCCATGGGAATCTTTGCGACGTACCACAGCAACAGCCGTTTCATCGCAACTCGTTTCAATACCGATAACCGTTTTTTTTATTTTAGACATTACAATACTTTAAATTTTCTTATGGTCATTAAATTAATGTCATTCTCGTTCTTAACAATATCACAGATGAATTAATATGGAAAAAAAACCTTTTAGAATAGGAACACGTTGCAGTCCACTAGCTTTAGCACATGCTTTTGAAACACGCTCTAGTCTTATGGATGTGCATAAAATTCCTCCACACAATATTGTAATTATTCCTTTGTCAACCAAAGGCGATCGTATTACCAATAGGACATTAACGGAAATAGGCGGCAAAGGACTATTTACGGAAGAAATTGAAAAAAAATTAATATCAGGCGAAATTGATTGTGCGGTCCATTCTGCCAAAGATATGCCAACCAAATTGCTAAAAGGCCTTCAAATTTCTGCCTATCTTCCCCGTGAAGATATACGAGATGTTTTTATTAGCCATACCGCACAGTCCCTTAAAGATCTTGCTCTTCATAGTGTTATTGGCACATCATCTTTACGTCGCAAAGCTCTCTTATTGCGATGGCGATCCGACATATCTGTCATAGATTTCCGTGGAAAAATAGAAACACGCTTGAATAAGCTTAACAATAATAAAGCCCATGCCATATTGCTCGCATATGCTGGAATCAAAAGATTAAAAAAAGAAAAAGTTATAAAGGAAATTCTCAACATTGAAGATTTTCCCCCATCTCCTGGACAAGGCGCCATTTGCATTGAAACACATGTGAATAACCCTAAAGCACAAGAACTCGTGAAAGTGATTAATCATGAAGATACTTGGGATAGCGTAAACTGTGAACGTGCATTTCTTGCTGAATTAGATGGATCCTGTAAAAGTGCTATTGCTGGATTTGCCTATTGTAAAGGATCAACTCTTTATTTTTATGGTATAGTTTTGGCATCTGATGGTAAAATTTTTCATGAAGTATCAAGAAATGGTAACCGTTGCGATGCTATTAATATAGGTCGTGATGCCGCTCAATATATACGATTTATATCCAATAAAAATGTTTTTAACTTTTGAAGTTTAAAACAATGATCTCAAAAATTAGTTCATTTTTTACAGTATTCCTTGCTATTCTCGCTAACAAAATAAAAAATAGAATGCCAGGGAATTGAGTAAGTATCAAAAAAGTGTTCCTTTAAAGAAACACTAAAATCAACCAACAAACTATCTAAATTAAAAACACCAGACTTAACATAACGACTCAAAACTGCAACTCCTAAACTACCAAAAGGAGCAATCCACATCAAAACAAAAGCGCGTCTTAAAAATTTATTTGCAACAACCTCAACAGCATAAGCATCAACACACGCAATATACCGAACAAAATTCTTACAATTATCATTACCAGCAAACGTAAATCTATCAAGGTGTAGGCACTTTAAATTTAGTCAAATCATCAATAAACTTTTTAGAGGGAAGAACGTTTCAATGCAATAAATATCAAATATGATTTCTTAAAAAAACAATATAACGATTATACGAAAGTATAGAAAATTCATAGTCCACTGCTTTCCCCCTTCCTATCCTCATCACCAAAATTGTTGATAGCAAAGTGTAGTTTGATTGTTAGATTAAAATATGTAGAGCGAGTTATGTATATAGTTATCACGAGACCAATAAAAAAGGCACTACGCACACAGGAAAAAATACAAAAAATGGGGTATATTCCCGTTATGATGCCTCTATCCTATTTTATCCATGATAGAGAATCGGTCTTTCTTGCAATGCAGCAATCATACGGAGCTATTGCGATTACCAGCAGTGAATCTCTCTCTACATTACCTGCGAATTTCTGCCGTCATACCCCTATCTTTGCCATAGGAGAAGCCAGTGCTTGTCTTGCACGACAAAAAGGGTTTACTCAAATATTTCATGGTAAAGACAATAGTATTAATTTAGCGAAGATAATCGTCGAACAAAAAGTATTGTTCACCCCGCAAAAACCTTTAATATACCTAGGAGGGAAACCAAGAAATTTTCACTTTGAAGATTATCTTATCGAACATAAGATTCCCCTAAGAGTTATTGATTGTTATTATAGCCAAGACATCGCTTACCCTGAAACCACAATGAAGAATCTCCTTCAAAATGCAGATGCTATATTGTTTTATGCCCGATCTTCTGTTTTATACTTTTTTAGTTTGCCTTTACCTGCTAAAATATCTGCAGCTTTCCTCTGTTTGAGCAATAATATTGCATCGGCGATTCCTGCATCCTATAAAAATGTCGTTACAGTAGCATGTTTTCCAAAAGAAACCTCCTTGTTAAAGCTCCTTCCCTTAAGGAGATAAAGATTCGTATGTAGCGGTTAATATTTTATTTAAAATTAATAAGTTAAGTATAAAATAGTCCGTTGCGAGTGCTACTAACGTTACTTGTGACGAGATTCCGTATAAAGATAATCAGTGGTGAGAATAAAGCCGTTTGAAAGATTGTAAAATTACGATAACATAAGCTTCGCATGATAATGTGGTGTTTATTCAATTAATATATTCCGAACATTAGCGTATTGTGAAGAGAAAAAAGGATGAGCCCTATGTCTGATTCTTCTATGGAAAAGGATATTCGTAGATCTACAGAATCCCCTAAACAAGAGGAAACATCTCCTCCTTCTTGTGACGTCAAAAAAATAACTTGGAGGAAATTCTTTTGGGAAAAAATACTTAGCAATAAAACGTTTTTCAAAATACTTGCATTAGTTTGTGTAATCGTTCTCACGTTCATTTTTATATTTACAGCATTATTCACAGAAAAATTTCTCCGCACCGATAATAATCTTCTCCTTTTACCAAGCGTTTCTCCACTAAAAGAAGATCCTAAGGATATTTCGCCCGTAATAGAAAAAGAAATTATTTCTCAAAACCTCTCTATTGCTCAACAAAAAGATGAAGAAACGGCTGATAAAGAACTAGCAAACACACAAAATTTCAACATAAAACCTTTATTAGAAGAAATAGCTTCCTTAAAACAACTAATATCAGATCTTAGTAAAAATTATCAAGATATTGTCACGCGATTAACAAAGATGGAGACTTTAACTGCCAACCCCCTTAGAAACCCTAATACTCAGCGTATGGTCTCTCTTCTCATATTGAAAAATGCATTGGATAAAGGGGAATACTCCTCACTGAATACAACAATGCAAGAAAATTTTTCGGTTTTAAAGCCATGTACTGCTACTCTAATGCAATTTGCTAATATAAAAATTCCTACAACAATAGAAATTTTAGCAAAATTTCCAAAAGTTTCTGAGGAAATGGTCTTTGCAAGCGAATCTCTTGAAAAAGATTCAGGATTTGCGAATTACTTATTATTTCAACTCACTAGACTAGTAAAAGTGCGTCCCATAGGAGGAAATATTGAAGGAGATGCAATAACCGATGTCATCGCCCGTATTGAGAACAATCTGAAAACAGGTGATCTTGTAAAAGCAGCTGCTGAATGGGATAAGATTCCAGAAAAAGCAAGACAACCTAGTATGTTTTTAAGAAATGCACTTGAAGCGCATATTTGCTCTGATGCAATATTAAAGGAAGAGATGGCTAAGATTCCCCAAACTGATTTGCCATAGGAATACAAGATTAAATGCTCCGTCTTATACGTTATTTTTTTGTAATTTCCTTGGTGATCTGTAGTTTTATCATAGTCTCTCATTACCCAGAGGATGTGTCCATTACTTGGGGCAATCGATTATATCGAACAAGTCCTTTTGTGATATTATCAATCCTTTATTTTTTTCTCTTTGCATGGATTTTATTATTTGCAGTCTCACGATTTTTTTTATCATGCCCCGCTATGCTTTTTCATATGCTTCATAAGCGCAACTATGATAAGGGATATAAGGCGTTATATACGGGTCTCATGTCAATTGCCGCACATAATATACCATTGGCTCGCAAAATGCATTCTTACGTATCTCAACAGCATACTTTTCATAACGAATATCTTGTTTATCTCTTAGAAGTGCAAATTGCTTTAGCTGAAAGACAATACAATATTGCACATGAAAAATTAGAAATGATGCTACAGATACCCGCTACTAGAGAATTTGCAGTGTATAGTTTATACTTTGAATCCTGCCGTATAGGCGATTTAAATTCAGCTCAGCGTTATGCAACAAAAGCTTTGGATATTTCTCCTGATGCACCTTGGGTTACTGAAGCAGTCGTACAACAGTATGTATTAGCAAAAGAATGGTCTAGAGCCATTACCTTTTTAAATCAAAAGAAGAAGAATGCTAAAGAATGGAATCGTAATAGAGCAATACTTCTCATAGCCCGCTCTTTAGAAAATGCAGACAAAGGTGACATGATTGCTTCTTATCATGATGCAATAGAATCTTTGAAACTATGTGATAATTCAATCATGGCATCAATATGTGCTGCCAAATCTTTAATTTCCCAAAATAAAAAAAGAAAAGCAGAAGTAATTTTAGAAAAAATATGGAAGGTTAATCCTCATCCTGAAATTGCCAACATTTATACGCACCTCTTATCAGAAAATACAGTAGGAAAGTTGAAGAGAGCACTAAGGCTAGAAGAGATCAATAAGGAAAGTGTAGAATCCTTGGTTATTGTTTCTAAGATTGCTTTGGAAATGGGCAGTATTGATCAGGCACACGCAAAAGCAATGCTTGCTATGAAAATCGCCCCTAGAAAAGAAATCTTTTTACTGCTTGCTCAAATAGAGCAAGCAAATTCGCATAACACAGATAAAATTCTATACTGGACACAAAGCGCCTTGCACGCAATGCCAGATCCGCTATGGATATCAGATGATGGCTATTTATCATCTGTATGGCTTCCTCTATCACCTATAAGTAAAACACTATGTTATTTTGAATGGAAAATTCCTACTAAAAGCCCAGAATATATTTCTTCTGAAAACATCAATTTTTCTCTAGAAATGGCGTATCCTGCGGATGATCTGCAAAGTATGCTAAACAATGGCAAGAAAAACCATCTACCTAGCATTAAAAAAGTTTCTTCCTTTGAAGATAGTACTATTCATCCTTTAGATCCTCACATTCGACAACCGGATGATCCTGGAATTAAGGAACAGTAACAACACAGCAGACATTATATTGAGCAGTAAAGTTTAGAAGACTGCTCAACTATTTTTTCATTCAATTTCCATCAGATTATATGATGATTGTATAAAAAATACTCAAAAATAAATCCAATATGCTCATTCAAATGAAACCGGCAAAGAACCTTAAAAATGACGTAGAATCAATTTTTTATTCATCTATCATTCCATGAGTTGTATTATAAAACATTATCATGCGACTTATATTAACTCATTCCATATCAGAATATACCAAAATAAAATATGATTTTTTCGCACTACTCATGTAAGAAGCAATATAGTAAAATATAAAGAGCTCTTTAGAAATTTTAATTTCTGTAGAGCTTTATAACCATAAAAAGGTATTGTAGAAAAAATGAAGATTACACAAGCTTTTACATTTGAAGCAGCCCATAGACTTCCGCGTGTTCCCAAAACTCATAAGTGTCATCGTATGCACGGACATTCCTATCGGGTAGAGCTTGTGATGGAAGGAGATGTAGATCCTAAAACTGGATTTGTTGATGATTTTTTTAATATAGAACAATACTTTTCTCCACTTTTAGAAAAATTAGATCATCATTGCCTTAACGAGATTGAAGAGTTAGAAAATCCTACAGCAGAAAATATTGCTATCTGGATTTGGAAACGTTTATCCACGTCACTTTCTATCTTATCCTCAGTACGCGTTTATGAGACGCCTATGTCTTGGGTCGAATATCAAGGATTCTGATGAACGATATAATAAAAAAAGCACCCTCTGCTCTTTTACTCTTTTCAGGGGGACAGGATTCCTCTACCTGTCTTTCTTGGGCGTTGGACAGATTTGATAGGGTAGAAACCCTTAGCTTTGATTACGGACAACGTAACAAAGTAGAACTGGAATGTCGCCTTTGCGTGCGTAAAAAAATAGTGGAACTCATGCCTAAATGGAAAGATTCTTTGGGAGAAGATCATATCTTGCCACTTGCAATACTTGGAGATATTTCCCATTCATCACTCACGAAAAATGTTGCAATGAAAATCCAGGACAATAATTTACCTAATACGTTTGTTCCTGGGCGTAATATAATTTTTCTAGTTTTTGCGGCTACATTAGCGTATCGTCTTGGAATAACTAATATTGTTATTGGTGTATGCGAAACCGACTATTCAGGATATCCAGACTGTCGCCATGACACAATAAGGGCTATCGAAACAGCTATTAATTTAGGTATGGAAAGCCATGTTACTGTCCATACACCTTTAATGTGGCTCAAGAAATATGAAACTTGGAAGCTTGCTCAAGATATTGGAGGGCAAGATTTGGTGAATCTTATTCTTGAAGAGAGTCATACTTGTTATCTTGGAAAACGTGATAAACGCTATGAATGGGGCTATGGTTGCAACTCATGCCCAGCGTGCTATCTACGACAAAAAGGATGGATGGAATTTAAAGAAAAATATCAAGATTGATAATATGTCTTCATAGCACTTTATTATTAACTTTTTTATGGAAAATCATCAAAAATAGCTCTCTATTTTATGAATTCACTTCAACACTATTTTAAAAATTAATAACGGTTATAGACTATTTTTATCATAGAATTAAGAGTAATAATATGTACCTAATTGAAGTATATTTTATTTTTTTGATTATAAATAAATTACCTGATACCTATTGCACCGCTTTGTAACCTTCATTGCTGGGATTTTTGTCTATGAGTGAATAGCATCTGTGTATAACATAGCATTACTATGTACATAATTATTACAAAGTCATAGAATACGCTGGTAGTAGTGTCGTAATTTAAAAGTGAGTGTAAAAAAATTGTTAGGATGAAAATTAATCTGTAGAAAAATTCTTTTCCTCTTCTGTTTCAAGGGTGAGATTCATTGTAGTTAGTCGTTCGGTTTTAAAATATTGATTTTTTATATTTTTTTCGAATTTAAATAGGTTTGTATCTGCAGTATTCAGAAATTCATATTCGATTTTCTTTGGAAAGTCTGGAAATTTAACAATCTAAAGGCGTGCATATGAGTAATAAAAAAGAAAATAAAGCAACTTATAGAGATTCGCTCAAAGAGTTTGAAGAGCAGTCTACATCAGATTCGCATGAAAATAAAAAACGTCATCATTCTAGAAAAAAACACAAATATAGCAGAAGAGACGATTCTATTGAATCTAAAGATAGGCAACAAACCACTCTCTCGAAAAATTTTAAACAGGCAAGTAATAAGCAAACCTATTCCGGATTCTATCCTGCGAATGATTTAGACAATGGAGGTATTACACATATACTGCAAAATATTGGTAAAAATTCCTTAAATATCGCACTTCGTAATGCGTTTATGTCCTCGTTGATCTGGTTAGCGTGCGAATTGGGGTTTTTGATCAAATTTTATACTAATTCGCCCATGGATTCATTTTACGACTTTGCTATGCGACCAGAAGTGATCACCCTGTTTCTAGTAGTAAGTGTTGTCCCTATTTTACTATTCTTCTCGTTCTTTATTATGATATCGCGCGCGCGCGATATGCACGATGCTTCTCAATCAATAGCCGGAATTGCGTTACGCTTAATAGATCCAGAAGAATATTCTTCTGAAAAAATGCAGTCGATTAGTAGTGCTGTACGCAAAGAGATTGTGCTGATGACGGAAGAGATTGATCGTGCTATCTCTCGTGCATCTGAATTAGAAAAAACTGTTCGCTCTGAAATAGAAGTACTTGAAAATAATTATACTAAAAGCGAGATGCGGATTGACAATATCACTCAAAATCTTAAACAGGAACGTGAAGCCATCATTAATCACGGGACGCAGCTTTGCACATCTATTGCTGAAGTACACGAGTCCCTAAAAGAAGAACTCTCACTTACAAGTGAGGAAATTTCTGTTCATCTATCGAGAGCAATAGATTCTTTTCAATCCATTGTTGATGTGCGTATCGCGAAGGTAACTGAAAAAACAACTCGGATAGTCCAAGAATCAGCACAAACCATCTCTTCAAAAATAGATCAATTATTAGAAGTCCTTCACTCAACATCTATTGTAATTACGAAAGACTTTGATAATCGTATTGAATCTCTTTCAAATACACTTAATAATTCAGGACGTAGCTTGGCCAATCAGGTGGGCAATTATACGTTAATGTTGGGCAATAATACAGATAAAGTTAGCATTGCACTCAAAGAACAATCACAACAATTTATGCAAGCATTCACATCACATATCTGTGAGATGTCGAATTTCTTTTCGGAAAAACAAAAATCTATCACCGTCACACTTAATGATGTATTACAAAGTCTACGAATTTCCCTTCAAGAAAAAGAAGATTCTTTTTGTAGTAATCTTAAATCCACCACGGATAACACGTTGCGTGAAGTAGACAATCGTACAAACACACTAGAAAATAGAATCACAGCATTTCTCAAAGAAATTGTCGAAACATTCAATAATTCCATCACTGACTTTAGTTCCTTTTATAAAGATAATCTCAGTGAATTTGAATCGAATTTGCAAGGCAATATAGACAAGCTCCAAGGGTGTTTTGCAGATTCGCATGGTAATATGGAAGATCTTTTCCTATCTAATATACAAACTATTGGTTCTAATTTAGATAAGAAAACTTTGCTCTTTGAAGATATCCTGTCTAAAAAGCAGAACAATATCTCTCAAATCACGAGTATGAATACAGAAAGATTAGAAAACACTCTAACGAATAGTATAAACTCTCTCAAAGATATGCTTGAAGAAAAACGTCAGAGGATTGATTCCGATATTGGAAAGAAATCAGAGGAGCTCTGCTCTTCATTTAATTCTTCCTATCAAAAAGTAAGCAATGTTATTTCTGATAGAGAGAAGTTATTTTCTAATTCTCTCGCACGAGTACAATCACACTTTGAAGAAACTATTGCAGGTCATCCTCAATCTATTGTTGATTCGATCTCCAATAGTACTAATAACTTATATGATAAAATTATGGTTCTGGCAGCGGCATTATCAGAAAGCCAAAAATCTCTTGATAACAGCCTTAAGGCTCATGCTACCGACGTTGTTCATAAAATAACGAATGCTGAAAATCAATTAGTGAATCGTTTTGACGAAAGCTCTAAAAATATTATTTGCTCTTATAATAGTAGTAATAATAAACTTGAAACCATCTTCCAGAAACATCTGCACTCTTTTAACGATACGTTCAATAATAAAAGCGACCACGTAAGTGGTATTCTGAAAAATTCTACTCAACATATTGATGATCTTTTTTCCAACAATGCAAAACGTATGGAAGAGTTGTTACATAGTGGCAGTGCAAATATTGAGTCAGAGCTCTCAGCGATAAGTAAGGCAATGAACAAGTCAATTGATGATGTTGAAACCATATCAACAGCGCTAAAAGAAAGATGTCAAGAATTAGGAAGCGATCTTGTAAACCATTCAGATAAGGTTCTGTCTTCTCTAAAACAAGCGCAAGAATTACTCTGTACTACTTTTGCTCAACGTAATGATAGTTTCGTTAATGCTTTGGCAGATAATCAATCGAAATTTGAGAATAATCTTGTAAATCAATCTCATCTTTTACTCGATAAACTTTCTAGCGATATTCAAAAATTAACGGACATAGCATATTCTAAAGCTATAGATGTCGCTAATTCTCTTACTGAAATCCAAGGAAATGTCGGAGTTACTTTAGAAAATCATTCTCAGGCTATGTTAGAAAAAATTTCTGCTTCTAACACATTAGTTGCGAAAACATTTGAAGAATGTATGAGTAATATTTTGTTGTCTTATGATGAGAATCGTCAAACTTTAGACAAGAAACTTTCCGATCACATTGATGTTTTAAGACAAAATCTTGCAGGTAGTGAAAATAAAATAGATGGTGCTATTGGATCTGCATCGCAGTTTATTCGAGATATTTTGGACGAAAATTCTTCGCGCATCGAATCTTTGCTAAGTTGTAGCAATAATTCCGTAAATAGTACCCTACTTCGTTCTCATCAGAAATTTGATCGGTTATTACAAGAAAAGTCAGATGAACTTATCCAACTTCTTGATAATAAAGCCTCTTGCTTGTCTACCGCGGTTTCTACGCAAACAATAAATTTAGAAAATAATTTAAAAGAACAAGAAAAATCTTTGTCTAGGGTTGTAGATACTTCTGCCTCTTCTTTCAAATATTTATCAGATAGTATTCAAACTCTTGCCCAAGAGTTGGTTTCGGTTATTGGAAGTATGTCTCAATCTACAACTGATATTTCTGGGAAATTAGAGATATCGCTTGATTCCGTAAATCAAAAAATCCAAAAATGCAGAGAATTCTTTGGGGATAATATTGTAGCTTTTATGGATGAAATATCCAAAGTTATGGAAATTTCAGAAAAAAGAATATCTCAAAGAACACAAGAAATTTCGCAACAACTATTGCAGAATAATGATGTTATAACTAATCAAATTATAGATAGTACTTCTCGTGTAAGAGGAGAAATCGTTGATATTTCGAATAAATTTATTGAAACCAGTCGAGTATTAGAACAAAGAGAAGAGAAGTTCCATTCTGCTTTAGATAGCTTTAGCGATAATATTTCTAGAATTCTCTTGGATGTTGATCATACTATTTCGTCTCATACTAACGAATCTCGTTCTTTGATAGAACAACGAATCCATGAAGTTAAAGATGTCCTTTCTAATCTAGATCGCGCATTAGAATCTTATGGATCTACGGTATTCAAACAGTTTAAAGAATATGTCCAATGTTTTGAGACAAACATGGAAAATATGGAATCTCTTTTTGATAAGAACAATGATTCGATGCTACTATCTTTTAAAGAGCGTTCTAATATTCTTGATAATATCCTTTCGCAACGGTCAATGGAAATATCCGATTCTATTTCTGGAGCCTTTCATAAAGAAGGAAATGCTGTTGTTAATGTCATAGATCAACAAATATATAATGCTGCTAATGCATTAAAGAAACTTGAGGCATTGTTGATCAGTGACGTTGAGAAAATCACCAATCGTATTACGGATAGTAGTCAGGATGTTACAACAATCATCAGTGATGCTACCGATTCTCTAAACAAAGTAGATGAACGCTTGCATCAGACGACTAATCGCATTACCGAAACAACAGGACATATTGATACTGTGCTTGCGGAATCGTCTAAATTATTTGAGAAAAAGATTAAAGATCTCGGTGAGATATCTAGGGTTTCTTTATTACAAATGTCTGAAATCGTAAGCAAATTTGATAAAAATTCTCAAATTTTAATAAAATCTCATGATTCACTCATGAAAGCACAATCTGAAACAAAATTATCTCTAGATAAAGATGCTAATAACTTGGTGGATTTAACCAGTCGACTAGTAAGTAAATCTAGTGAAGCCCAAAAATTTGTTATGTCTATTTTAGTAGATGTTAAAAAAATTGTTGAACAAGCTGATTTTCTTTCAGACACGGTTGTTAAGAATATGACCGACAGTATACAATCATCTTTTATAAAAATTGATGGAACTTTATCTAATATAGAGACGCGTAGTCGCGATACAGTACGATTGATCGATCATAATCTAGCTGATATTGGAAATAAAACTGTTAAAACTATAGATAGTAATTTTGTCACTCTCAAAGAGAAATCATATGATTTGTCAAATCATATGAGGCAAAAGATATGTTCTACCATACCTAATATTGAAAATATTTTTTCTACTCTTGAAGAGAAGTCAGATCAATCTATGCAGGTGTTTTTAGATTCTCTAAATAACAAAGTCGATTCGTTTACTCAAAAATTATCTAAAACCAGTGATGATATTGCCTTGACTTCTCGCAGGATAGCTGAAGATTTGAATAATTCTCGAGATATTTTAAAACGTGATTCCGTATCTTTAGCAAAAGAAGCAAAAGAAAGTGCTGATACCATACGCAGTGCCATAGAAGAGCAGATCAATACCTTAAAGGATTTCCAAAAGTTAATAACTGATTCAGTAAAAAATAATGCTGCTTCTTATAATAAAGGATTGCATTCTGATGAATATAATATCTCTCAAGTGGATAAACGTCCATCAGGTAAAAAAACAAAGAATAATCATGCAATAAAAGAATGGTTTAACAAAATTTTGAGTTCTTCTACCCATAGCAAAGGAAAGAGTTCTTCACATATAGATATTTCCGATAAGGATTCATTGTCTTCTATAGATTCTCTTGTAGAAAATATATCTAAGTTTATTGATTATGATGCTTTTGTTCAATTGTGGAAATCTTATACACTAGGAGAAGATGATATCTTTAGCAAGCGGCTATATACCATAAAAGGGCAAAAAGTATTTCTTAATCTTCAAGAACAGTATAAGGCGGATTCAGCACTAAGAAATGCTATTGATCGCTATATCTCAAACTTTGAGGAAATGCTATCTGAAATTGCTCAGTCTAATGATGATTCTCCTCTTGTACAAGAACATATCATGTCAAATTATGGAAAAGTTTACACGATGCTTGTTCATGCATCTGGGAGGACTTTATAGAAAATGATTGAGAATATGTATTGCTTAAACTAAAAAATATAAATATGTGACTTGAGATGTTTTTATTACGAAATTCGATCTTACTTTTAAAAGTACTGCTAAAGAAGTGAGGAAATATTATGTTAAAAAAAATGCAATATATTGAGCATATTAAGGTATGCAGAGTTGCATAATACAAAGCTATATCAATGATATTAATGAAGAATTATAGGCTTTTGATATATATTCTCCATTATGCTAACAATATCATGAATCGATAGTTGCCCAAAATGAAAATAACCTTTATTGAAGTAATCACATCGATAAAAAATGATCTTATTTGCGAGAAAATTATTAAATACTGAGACAAAATTTTTTAAATATTTTTCTTTTTTTGAATAAACAATTGAGTTTACTTCCGCTATGCAGTATCAATTCTTACTTGCTATGGACTGATTTTTAATAATATAAATTATTATATTAAGCCATCGTTTTTTGCATTAAGATTAGTTTTAAAGTTTTGAAAATATGATTTCAAGAATTTCTACGATTGCCTTTCAAGGTATAAAAGGAATCCCTGTCGAAGTTCAAGTTATGGTATCTCCTGGAAGGGTGGGAGTACAAATAGTCGGATTACCCGATAAAGCTGTTATAGAAAGCCGTGAAAGAATACAGTCTCACTTTATTCATGCGGGCTTGCTCTTCCTAGTAAACGAATTACCATCAATCTATCTCCAGCTGATTTACCAAAAGAAGGATCTCATTATGATTTACCTATCATTCTTGCACTAATGGCATCGATTCAAGCAATCAGTACTGAATCATTTTCACACTATTTAGCAGTAGGAGAAATAAATCTTGATGGATCACTTCCTGCGGCTATTTGTGCAAAAAATATGAACAAAGATTTCATATGTCCCCAATCTTGTGGATCTGAAGCTGCATGGGCATCAGATAGTTTGCGAATTGTAGCTCCTTCCACTCTTTTAGAACTAATAAATCACTTAAATAATAAACAACTGCTTCCTCAACCCTGTAAATCTACATATAAAAAACGTGATAATCTTCCAAATTTTGCAGAGATCAAAGGTCAAAAAACTATTAAACGTGCTCTTTAAATAGCAGCGGCTAGTGGACATAATCTGATCATGATTGGACCGCCTGGTGCAAGAAAATCAATGCTTGCTTCTTGCTTGCCATCAATACTACTCCCCTTATCTCTAGAAGAATCATTAGAAGTATCGATGATTTATTCAATATCTGGCCACTCATCCCATGAATATTCTTTTATACAAAACAGACCTTTCCGCTCTCCACATCATTCTGTCACTATAGCGGCATTGATAGGTGGAGGTTTACAAGTGTTGCCAGGAGAAGATTCCTTAGCACATAACGGCGTGCTATTTTTAGATGAAATTCCTGAATTTTCACCTCAAACGCTTAATGCTCTACGCCAACCTTTAGAAACTGGTGAATGTATTATTGCGAGAGCTAATCGAAAAATAAGCTATCCTTCTCGGATTCAACTAATAGCCGCAATGAATCCTTGTCGATGTGGTATGTCCAATAAAGACGAAAATGTTTGTATCAGAGGTCCACGGTGCGCAACTGAATATCAAGCGCGAATTTCTGGACCTTTAATGGATCGCATCGATATACGTATAGCAGTACCCAGCCGTACCCATATCCGATCTTTTTGTAATGAATAAATCTGAATCAAGTGAAACAAGAGCTTCTCGTGTTCATCTAGCAAGGAAAAAAAATAGGATCTTCACTAAAATATAACGCGGTTTGTTCCCCCGTGTTAATAGAAAAAATAGCTAATATGAATACAGAAAGCAGTCTTCTGCTCAATCAAGTATGCCGAAAAAATACTATTTTCAGCACGTGGATATCATAAAATACTAAAAATAGCGCGAACAATCGCTGATCTGGATTCCTCAGAAGAAATGCAAAAAGCGCATATTGCTGAAGCAATTGCTTACCGCCAATCCAATCAATTCTTGATATCCAATCAATAGAGATCTTTACTACTTATTGCTTTGTAAAATATTAGTTCTGTATAAAAATCAAGTATAAAGATAAATCAGATGCAGGTAGTGAAACTAATAAAGTCCTGTTGAACCAAATCCTTTTTCATTTCTTTCGTTTTTTCCCATAGGCATTGCTGAAATAAGGCTAGGATGAGCGCGAACGGAATTTGCTATAATCAATTGAGCAATACGCATACCTCTCATTATCAAAAAATTTTCTTGACCAAGATTAATCAGCAATATTTTGATTTCTCCACGATAGTCACTATCAATAGTACCTGGGGAATTCAAACAAGCAACACCATAATTAAGTGCTAATCCAGAACGCGACCTGACTTGTCCTTCATAACCAGGAGGAATCGCAATAATATACCCTCCAGGGATCAAAGAACGCATTCCCGGTAGTAATTCAACTGGCTCATCTTCTGGTAAAGCGGCAAACAGGTCCATACCAGAAGACCCGCTTGTTTTATATTCCGGAAGAGGAATACCATGTGCATGTGGAAGTTGTAAAAAAGGTATGTCGATAGACTGCATAGAGATTCTTATATTTCACAAAATAATTATTTGTCAATGAATTATTTAAAATGAAAAATCCTTAAAGCTAGGATGACAAAATCAATAACACGAAATATAACTCATAAAAGAAAGAGAAAAATTACAATCTTTTTCTGATACTGATTATCTACCTATATCAATAAATATATAGAAATAACATAATTTACATATCTACATAATGGGGACCATCACCTCCTTGAGGAGGATTCCATTCAATATTCTGATTAGGATCTTTAATCACACATGCCTTACAGTGAATGCAATTCTGTGCATGGATAATATAATTATTTTCATCATTGTTTTGATGCCATTCATATACTCCAGCTGGGCAATATCGCATTGAAGGTCCAGAATATATTCTTAATTCTGATTTTTTTTGTAAATCTTTATCTTTTATCAAAAGATGCATAGGTTGTTCTTTTACATATTTTACCTTTGCTAAAAAAAGAGAAGACATAATATCAAAAGTCAATTTCCCATCTGGTTTAGGATAGTCAATCTTCTTATGTTGAGAAGCTGCTTCCAAAGAGCAAGAATCCATTTTATGATGTTTTAATGTACCTAAAAAAGAAAAACCTAGAATTTTTTGAATCCAGATATCCATCAATCCCAAGGACAACCCGATGAATACTCCAAAGCGTGATAGCAAGGGTTTGATATTCCTTATAATCCATAAATCTTTACCAATCTGAGTTTGACGCCAAGAATCTTCAATTTCTATAGGATCATCATGTTTTTTTCCATTGGACAAGCGCTCAACGATCTTTTCTGCTGCTAGCATTCCAGAAATAATCGCATTATGAGATCCTTTAATGCGAAGAAGATTAACGAATCCTGCCGCACAACCAATTAAACTTCCCCCTGGAAAAGAAAGTTTAGGAACTGATTGCCATCCCCCTTCACTAATGACACGTGCTCCATATTCCAAACGCTCTCCTTCAGTAAATATTATTCTAATATCAGGATGTGTTTTAAAACGCTGTAATTCTTCATAAGCTGAAATCCAAGGATTGCGGTAATCAAGATGTAAAACAAAACCTATTGATACAAGATTGTCATCAAAATGATAAACAAACCCTCCCCCAGAAGTATTCATATCAAGTGGCCAACCGATACTATGAAGAGCAAGACCTCTCCTATGATATTGAGGTTTAATCTTCCATAATTCCTTAATACCAAGACCAAATTTCTGAGGTTGACGCCCATCCATTAAGGAGTAACGCTCTATCAGTTGCCGAGTCAAAGATCCACATGCTCCTTCTCCTACTAACATATATTTACTTAATAACAACATCGGAGCAATGTAATGTTTTCCCTGTGTTCCATCGTAATTTTTACCTTTTTCACCTGTCAAAATACCAAGGGCTTCTCCTTTTTTTCCGTAGTAAATTTCAGTAGCTGTAAAACCACAATAAATTTCTACACCCAGCGCCTCCGCCTTATTCTTCAACCAACGACATACCTGTCCTAAAGAAACAATATAATGTTCTTTATTATCCATGAAATCTGGCAAACAAAAATGTGGTATCTGTATTGATCTCTGCGCATTTAGAAACCAATAAAGATCTCTTTTTACAACAGTATGAAATGGATGTCCTTTGTCTTCACGCCAACGAGGCAATAAACTATCTATCCCAATGGGATCAATAATCGCACCTGAAAGAATATGGGCTCCAACCTCTGCTGATTTTTCTAAAATAACCACAGATAAATGAGGATTGATTTGTTTACAACGAATGGCTGCTGCCAATCCAGCTGGTCCAGCACCTATAATAACAACGTCATATTCAAAAACATCCTTATTATGAAGGATATCACAGCTATTCATCTAATGATTCTTTCCTAGAAAATTGTTGAAAAGCGTAATAAATCACTAGGATTATTCCTACCAGAACATCTTTTCTGATACCAGATAAATGATAGTATATCCGGTTTTGGATTTTGGAATCAAAGCATATCACACTCCTGTTTAAATAGAAAAAGATCAACTCATACTTTTACTGAAACTAATCACGATAAATTGCCCTATAAAGTTATACATAGCCTTTATATATAAAATGAGATAGATTCATTTTTTGGAATAGCAAATTACTATCCGACCGAAATTATACTATAATGACTTTGAAAACATAAACTACTGAGAAAATATTTCCACAAGGATAAATCCTCTCAATCCCTTAAAAATATACGTTCAATATTCTCTAAGAAAAAGGAAAATTGAGTTTATTCTTTTGAATGCTACGACCGAAGTAAAAACTGTCCATATACACCATAAATTACATTTTCACGACCAGTTGGCTTATAAGCCGGGTTCTGTATATTTCCATAGAGGAAACTGATAGCCATCCATCTAGGATGCTATTCACATAGCACCTCATGCAACCTACCCGGATAACTAGATCGAAAACAAATCTGGAGTATTACTCCGCGCTATCCCTATTTGGTCTTGCTCCCAACGGGGTTTACCCTGCCATTTCTGTTACCAAAAACGCGGTGAGCTCTTACCCCACCATTTCACCCTTACCTTTGATTGAAGGCGGTATATTTTCTGTGGCACTTTCCCTAAAGTCACCTTTGCCGGACGTTATCCGGCGTTGAGTTTTCATGGAGCCCGGACTTTCCTCACCTTAAAGAGATCATTCCCTTAAAGCGCGGCTACCCAGCCAACTGGAGTGTTAATTCTAAAGAAAATCGGGAGAGAATACTATAGAAAATATACTTTTTATGATAAAAAGTCGCATGGAATAATAAAATTAATATCCAAAGGGCTAATTATGCTCTTGTTATACATCAGGATTACTAGAGTGCGTGGTTTGTATGACTTATGAGGGACACTGTATCTTCGCTTTGGCAAGTGTCATACTTGCAAAGAAAGTGAACTTTTTGTCATCTTTTACAGATGCTGAATGGGGTACAGTGGTTTTAGGGGCATTGTTGTCTTGCCTTTTGCCAGATATTGACCATCCTCGATCTTTTATTTCTAAACGTTTTAAAACTTTATCCCTTCTTACCTCCTGTATATCAAGTCATAGAGGTTTTACGCATAGTATACTCGCGGTTATCTTATATAAATGGCTCATACACCATTTTTTTCCATCAGAACTCATTTCTTATCAAGGGTTACAAGATGCTCTAATCATTGGATATGTCAGCCATCTGGTTGCAGATGTCCTTACTCCAACTGGCATACCCTTACTATGGCCTTACCATTGGAGATTTTGCTTGCCCATATTACACCCGAATTCTCCTATTGGAGAAATATTCTTTTGTGTCTTATTTCTTATTTATGCCATAATCAGTGTTCATTAAGATAGCAAAAACCATTTTTTTTAAAAACATCTGGTCAATTCAACTATTTAATAATAGAAAATCACCTTTGTATGTACAAAATACAAAATAAAAAGAAATAGTAAACTAAATGGTTTATTGTGTAGGATATGCGATATAATTCGTTGTAATTCACTATAATAGGAACATCCCATGAATCTGAGAGAAGTTTGTGAATGATATCAAGAAAACTAAGTGGTCGCAAAAAACATTTTATCAATACAATGCATAAAAAAATAAATTGATTTATTGAATTGACGAGGAATAGAATAAAATATTTTTTAGTTGAAACATTTGCATATGAAAAAAGTATCAAGCATATCAATGCCCATGCGTTGGATTGGGCCTATGAAAATAACAGGAAATGTTATCCAAGATAAGGTAAAAGTTCCTCTTGCAACCTACGAATATCCTCTGTGGCATTCTGTGAAACGAGGTGCACATATCTCAATGCTTTGTCCCGATGGTATACGTGCGACACTCATTGACGAGCGCATGACTCGTTCTATCTTTTTTGAAACTGAAAATGCCGAAATGGCTTTGACCGCACTCCAAGAAATAACTCTTAAAAAAGCAGAAATAGCACGAGTAATAGAACAAACTAGTCAATTCACTCGTTTTCTTCAATTACATTCTCAAATAGCTGGTAATCTCCTTTTCTTACGCCTTGAATTTGCCACTGGAGATGCCTCGGGACATAACATGGTAACCAAAGCAGCCGATGCTGTTATGGACTGGATATTATCACAATGGTCTTATTTGCATTATGGATCCGTTTCTGGAAATATTTGCTCAGATAAAAAGGCAACTGCTATCAATGGTATTATGGGGAGAGGGAAAAATTTTGTAGCAGAAATAACTATTAATCGTGCAATATGTCAAAAATATTTACGTACTTCTCCAGAAAAAATTATCCTTCTTAACACACAAAAAAATCTGATCGGAACTTTTTTAGCTGGAGGTATACGTTCTGCCAACGCCCACTTTGCCAATATGTTACTTGCCTATTACCTAGCAACAGGACAAGATGCCGCCAATATTGTCGAAGGATCTCAAGGACTAACTTATGCAAAATTGCATGATGATTCCCTTTACTTCTCTTGTACCATACCAAATTTGATCTTAGGATGCGTTGGAAATGGCAAAAATATTCCTGCTATCAAAAATAATTTAACAGCATTGGGATGCATTGAAGAACGAAAAACAGGAGATAATGCCCGTCGTCTTGCAGCAATATGTGCTGCAACAGTACTCTGCGGAGAACTATCTCTACTCGCTGCACAAACGAATCCTGGTGAATTAATGGAGGCACATTTGCGCCTAGAAAGGATGCATCTCAATGGTGAATGATCGCAAAATTGACCATATCAATATTGTATGTAAAGATCCTGGAATAGATCGTAACAAAAAATTTTTTGATGATTGGCATTTAATTCACAGGGCTTTGCCAGAAATATCTTTCGATGAAGTTGATCCGTCCGTTGAATTCTTAGGAAAAAAATTATCCTTTCCTCTTCTCATTTCTTCCATGACAGGTGGAAATAATAAAATGATTGAGCGTATCAATCGTAATCTCGCTATTGCAGCAGAAAAAACAAAAGTAGCAATGGCAGTTGGTTCACAAAGAGTCATGTTTTCTGACCATAACGCCATCAAAAGCTTTGAATTACGTCAATATGCTCCGCATACAGTTCTCATTTCTAATTTAGGTGCAGTCCAATTAAATTATGATTTTGGTGTTCAAAAAGCACATCAAGCTGTTCATGTTTTAGGAGCAGATGGATTATTCCTCCATCTGAATCCATTGCAAGAAATAATCCAACCAAATGGTAACACTAATTTTGCTGATCTCAGTTCAAAAATTGCCCTGCTATCATCAGCAATGGATGTCCCTCTTCTTCTGAAGGAAGTTGGTTGTGGTCTCTCTTCTATGGACATAGAATTAGGATTAAAATCAGGTATTCGATATTTTGACATTGCAGGACGAGGGGGAACATCGTGGAGTCGCATTGAAAGTCATCGGGATCTTGAAAGCGATATTGGAATTGTTTTTCAAGATTGGGGAATTCCAACACCTCTCTCCTTAGAAATGGCACGTCCATACTGTAATGAAGCACAATTTATTGCCAGCGGAGGTCTTCGTAATGGGGTAGACATATTAAAATCTATCATCTTAGGCGCTTCTCTCGGAGGGCTTGCTTCACCTTTTTTAAAACCAGCTATGGATTCATCCGATGCCGTTGTCGCGGCAATCGAATCTCTTCGTAAAGAATTTATCGTATCAATGTTTCTACTAGGAACAAAACGTGTACAAGAGCTATACCTGAATACAGCCCTTATCAGACATCAATAATTGGAGTATTTGGTTTATGGCAATTGGAATCGAAGATATTTCTTTTTATACTACTAATCAATACTTGGATTTATCCGTAATAGCAGAAAAATATCGTTTGGACGTTGCCAAATTTTATGTAGGTATTGGGCAAGAACGAATGAGTGTCTTGAATCCTGACGAAGATATTGTGACAATGGCAGCAGCAGCAGCGCTTCCTATCATGCAAAATCAAGATAAAAACTTAATCGATACCCTTTTTTTTGCAACGGAAAGTAGTGTGGACCAGTCAAAGTCTGCTGCTATATGGCTTCATAAACTTCTAGGTTTAAATTCTTCTTGTCGTGTAGTAGAACTCAAACAAGCATGTTATAGCGCTACCTGTGCGCTCCATATGGCTTGTGCGTTAGTCGCCAAATCGCCAGAACGCAAAGTGCTTATCGTAGCTTCTGATGTGGCACGGTATGATCTTGGTTCGTCGGGAGAGCCTACTCAAGGATGTGGTGCCGTTGCGATTCTAATCTCATCCCAAACATCTATTTTTGCTATTAACGATTTTACACGCATGGCTAAAAATCATTGAATGGATCATTGACCTTTAATTTTTTTATAATCATGCCATACTGCTTCTAAAGATTGCAGATAAATTTTATCTGCAATCTTTAGAAGCAGTATGGCATGATTATCAAAAAAATAAAGGTCATGATTTCAATGATTTTCAGTATTTTTGCTATCACCAACCTTTTACACGCATGGCTGAAAATCATTGAAATCATGACCTTTATTTTTTTGATAATCATGCCATACTGCTTCTAAAGATTGCAGATAAATTTTATCTGCAATCTTTAGAAGCAGTATGGCATGATTATCAAAAAAATAAAGGTCATGATTTCAATGATTTTATCTCCTTACTGGATCATAGCTCAGAAAATCTTGCGGGAAAACGCGTAGGATTTTTCAGTTATGGCTCTGGTTGTGTGGCAGAGTTTTTCTCAGGAATTGTACAGAAAAATTATCGTAAAAAATCACATCAGAAACGTCATCAACATATTATTAACTCTCGTATTCCTATCTCTTATCAGGTATATTGTGACTTACATCAAGATATCATTCCTTCTGTTGAAGGAAACTGTACAATACCCCATACCACAACAGGTCCATTTCGTTTAGCAACCATTCAAAACCATAAACGAATTTATGAAACAACAAACTTCCCAGACCCCTCATGCTCATAGCATTGCTCCCGCTAAAGTCATCTTGAGCGGTGAATATTCTTCTTTATATGGTGCATCAGCACTAGCTGTGGCGATTACCTTTTATTTAAGAGCGTTGCTCACAACTATCGAACCATCACTCATCCGCATTATAAATTCACAAACAATCGAATATTCTTTTGAAGCATGTCGTTTACTTGGACATCAAATTGATCAACGACATCGTGATTTTATAGCAAAAAAAATTCCGATCACCTCTGTTTTAACGCATCCAAATGATCTTATTCTCTATATTTTTAATCGTCATCTTCCCCATATCTCTTGTGGGATATCGTTAGATTTGCATTCTACTATTCCTATTGGGAGTGGTTTTGGCTCTTCTTCTGCAATTATTTCTGCCTTATCTCTTGCCTTAAGCTCTATAACCCATCAACCTTTTTGCAACAAAGAAAAACTAATTGCTGAAACAGGTTATATAGAACGTCTCCAACATGGCAAAACTGGTATTATCGATTCTACGACAATAGTCATGGGAGGAATTATCTATATAAATCCCCCTCAGATTATAAAAAACGAAACTCTTGTAGGAGAATGGTGGGCGATCAACACAGGAATGCCAGAAAGTTCGACAGGAGAATGTGTTTCTTTTGTTGAACAGCACTTTTCACAAAGCAGTATTTGGAGCGAATTTAATGCTGTTACCAATGAAATGATGGAAAATATTCAAAAAAAAGATGCGGAAAAAACTTATAAATCCGTACGTGTTAATCAATCTCTTCTAGAATCCATTGGAGTCGTCCCAGAAACTGTCGGAAAATTCATTCGTTGTATCGAAAATAACGGCGGATCTGCAAAAATTGCAGGAGCAGGAAGTATTCGAGGAGAAAAAGCAGGACTTGTTCTTGTTGGTGGCTATAATCCAGAAAAATTATCTTCCCTCTATGGCTATACATGTTATAAAATAAAAGAGGATAAAAATGGGACAATGCTTGCATAAAATTTGTGTTAGTGCTCCTGGAAGTTTAGTCTTGATGGGAGAACATGGGGTTCTGCATGGGCATGCTGCGCTTGTTTTTGCCATAAATAAGCGGGTAATCCTGTATTTGACATTACGCAAAGATCGCCTAATCAACATTGATTCTTCTTTGGGTCAATATTGTGGATCTCTTGATCTTGCGATGTTCCATCCCTCGTTTTCTTTTATTATAATGGCGATTAATCATATAAAACCATCATGTGGTTTTGATCTAAAAGTCATCTCTCAGCTTGATTCTCAATTGGGTCTTGGCTCTTCTGCTGCCATTACAGTTGCTATAACAGCTGCTTTACTCACACTCCAATACCACAAAGAACCTTCTCCTGACGAAATACTCACAACAGCACACGCAATTGTGTTAAAAGTACAGGGAATCTCTTCTGGAATTGATCTTGCTGCTTCCATCCATGGGGGTTTGATTTGTTATCAAATGCCAAAATACAGCATAGAAAAGATTGATTTTATTTTTCCTATACATCTGATTTATTCAGGGTATAAAACCCCTACAGCTCAGGTTTTAAAAAAAATTTCTTATATAGAAATAGAATACCCCGAGATCAACGAAATAAACCAAAAAATTTATGCCCTTATGGGAAAACTCAGCCAAATCTCTTGTCAAGCTCTCCGTAATAAAAACTTAAAAGTACTAGCACAAGCAATGAATAGACAGCAGGGATTATTAGAAACCTTAGGCGTTTCTGATTCAAAACTCTCCGAGATTGTTTGGAAACTCAGAGAACAACCCCATATTATGGCTTCTAAAATTTCAGGATCAGGATTAGGAGACTGCGTCATTGCTCTCGGGAAAGGAGATTTAAACTCTCTTCCTTATCAATCTGTCAATTGTCACATGCATGCAAAAGGAATAGACATTGTCCCTATCACTCCGTCACATTCTACATCGTTATATCGGTGAATGTAATCCTAAAATCAACGAAAAAAGTAGCGCCTTTCTTCCTAGTAATATTGCATTATGTAAATACTGGGGGAAAAGGGATTCAAAATTAAATCTTCCACTCAATAATTCTCTTTCTTTGAGTCTTGGGCACTTGGGCACTATAACACATATCACAGTGATCGATAGTGATGCCGATTGCATCATACTCAATGGTCAAAAAATTTCTTCTCAGAGTAGTTTTTTTAAAAAAACCACTCAATTTTGCGATCTTTTTCGTCAATTTTCAAAAGTATATTTCCTAATAGAAACGTCTAATAATATCCCTACTAAGGCAGGATTAGCCTCTTCTGCTTCTGGTTTTGCAGCATTAACTTTAGCATTATTTCGAATTTATTCTATTCCTGAAAAAAGTGAATCACTATCTCGTGTTGCACGTCTTGGATCAGGTAGTGCTTGTCGATCTTTCTATAGAGGTTTTTGCGAATGGATATGTGGTACAGATCAGAATGGTATGGATAGTTTTGCTGTACCATTCAACAATCAATGGCCTGATTTACGTATCGGACTTTTAAAGATAATTGATAGAGAAAAAAAAATAGGATCGCGTGAAGCAATGGAGATTACTCGACACCACTCGCCTTTTTTTACACAATGGACACAACAAATTTCCACAGATCTCGCACATATTAAACAAGCTATTATCGATCAAGATTTCATCAAACTTGGAGAAGTTGCTGAAAAAAATGCTTTAAAAATGCACGCAACTATGATTGCTGCCTCTCCACCTTTGTTATATTGGCAAAAAGAAACAATTCAGGGGATGGAAAGAGTATGGGATGCACGCCAACAATCTATTCCTATTTATTTTACTCTAGATGCAGGACCTAATTTAAAACTCTTGTTTACGCACAAAATAGAAGAAACAATCAAACAATTTTTTCCAGAAATAACAATAATTGATCCTCTTGATAGTCCAGACTTATGGAGCACTAAAGATAGTCTTTCACAGAAAAATTCGATAGAGTTAGGGATTTCAAAATAGTTAGAGCATCTTTTTGATCTAATCAATCTAAAGTTTAATAACTTCCGTAATTTTAAAGCAAGATACTTCATCAAATAAAAATTCTTAAAATCTGTAATATATATATATAAAAGGACTATGAATTTACTTATCTTAGACTCTCATATCAGTAATTATTGTAAACTACGGCGATCTTCGTGAAGAGAGGTATGATACAATCTAAAATTGTTATATTGCATAAAAGCTTTCTTTATACTTTTTCTAGAAGATCAAATCATTCTGCGAAAGGAATGAGCCTAAAAGTATGAAGATAGTCTGAAGAAAAGGACAAAAGTCTTTAGCAATTAACGTTAGAGGTTAAGGGAGATGAAATATTTCATCCCTCTTAACCCTAAGGATTTAACGATCAATCATACACAGTTTAAGAGAATTAAATAAAAAATAAAACCAAAATCACTAATCAAGCTTGAAAAGAAGTTAAGATGTCGAACTTCACAATTAAAACAATGCGTAGTCAATATTTTTCATAGGTTTATAGATACAAGATCTGATCTTAAAAGGAGAAGATAAAAAGATTTCCCCAAAATTGGGCGAGATCTATTAAGACGATTTTCATAGACAAAAGGAACATATTATTTTCCTTCTCAAGAGGATTTTTTATTACTTCAGATATCGATGGGTGAAGTGGGAATATTCTAATTATTTTCAAAATAATCAACTGCTTATTTCGTACGCTGACTTAAAATATCGTCGCACGAATCATGATAAAAACCTTTTTTGTGATTTTTTCTGTATTTTTTTCTCATAACTTTTTATTATTATTATTATCCGACGAATACTCTTTTAACAAAATTTTATTGTGCTGATCCCCTACTTTTTCTACCTTAAAAGTTATCCCTTTATCCTTCGATACTTCCGAACCAGAACCTAAAAAAATGCGATATGATTGAGGATGCCGTGTTGTAAAAATTGGAGAAGGATGTTTCCCTGTCTGATTCCATAATGCATTGGACAATATCCACAAAAAAATAAAAACATATCCTACTATAATCACTGTGAACGCAGAATGCCGAAATATCAATTTACCTAATATCTTGATTGTCTTTAAGAATAAACTGAGAAAGCTAATATCGTATTTTCCCCGTAACATTTTTCTCTCTCAATGCTTATGGACATACTTTAATAAATGAAAGCTTTACTAAACGAATCCAATATTAAAAACCATTGCATAAAAAATATTAATAATGCCAAATCATAAGTGTTAAATAACGTCTATTCCATGAAAATCAATGTTATTCCTTATCTAATACGAAATTTTATAATAGATATATCATCTTTCTCAAACATGAGAAAGCACTGAGAATTTCCAATAATATGGAGTAAAAAAGACACATTGTCCTTTTGCAAAGAATCATAGTACAATCTATTTTTTACAATTTTAGCGCGATAAATTGCGAATTTTAGCTGATAATATCAAAAAAATTCCTGAATAAAAAGACATATCGCCTTGATATTAATGTAAAAAATTAATTTTACAATTTTATTAATAAAAATAACTTTTATGTCAGCATATTTATTAGTAAAATAACTAAATGTTTATTATTACAAGTGTAAGATGTATTCAGACAGTGCAAGGATGTTAGCAAGAGATGTTTTGGATTGCAAAAAAATTTTTTTGGATATCAGTGTTATTAATCGTTCTGTCTAATGTATATGCGCAACCTTTTTTGGAAGAGACGGAAAAAGGTAAGAAAACCGAAATCACGGATTTTATGACTGCCACAAGTGGTACTGTGGGTTATGCGAGCAATCTTTGTAATGCAAAACCAGAAATATGTCTTTTGTGGAAAAAGATTATGCGTAATGTTAAAAGACATACCTTAAATGGAGCCAAGATTGTATATGGTTTTGCGAAATCGGCTCTTGAGAAAAATGAAAGAGAGAGTGTAGCTATACATTCCAAGAATGAATATCCACCTCCTTTGCCGTCGCATCATTAGTCTAAACACAAACGATTTTTGGAACGAGAATAACAACCATTTGGAAGCTAGTAGTAGTAGTATTTCAAAAATACGCGTGTGCAGTGTAATATCACATAAGAGTGGCGTGCAATCTAAAAACTCATGATTCGCCTTCACAAGGTCGGTGCACATTCGGTATAATTTTACCTTTTTGTTGATTTTACCATGGTTTTAGACAGGATAACTCGATTCTTTATTATCGTATGAGTTATCTTAAATATGAAGGGAATATCCGTGAAAAAAAGAACATTTACTCAAACGAATCCTCCTTATTCAACTATTGCAGTCGCCAATTTTTTCATAGATAAAGGAGTGAAATATTCCATACCAATAGATCATCTCAAAATACAACAGTTCATTTATTTAACACACTGCGATGTTGTACTACAAAAAAAGAAATCAATGCTAGACGAAGAACCACAAGCATGGAAACAGGGACCTGTATTCGTTGGCGTTTATCATCGATTCAAGTACTTCGATAGTCATCCAATCGAAGTTATAATGGATTTGTCTTTTCGAATATTTCCTAAAATTGCTAACCAAGAGATTGGTGAAATTATGGAATCAATTTGGAATAAATACCAATCGCATTCAACCGAACAGTTGCAAGAGATCGTGCAAGAAGAAAATAAAACATGGCGCCGATTGTATGATCCCAATGATCCCAACACTAATAGAACAATAACAGTGGAAGAAATCACAAAAATGGCAGATGGTAGTAATATTTCCCCAGAAAATGTTGTGGAACAGATCAAGAAACCAGTTCGATTCGATTCAGACAGTGAATTTGCAACGCTGGAATCACAATTGGTAAAAGGGTTCAAATCAATGCCACCGCAATTAACAAAGGAATTTCAAGAAGCACAGGTGCAAATTAAAAAAGATAGTGCTATCGCAAGATCCATCCAAGAGAGTAATATTATGCGTTTTGCGTATTCCAACAGATCTTTTTGGGTAACGATAGTATGGATTACGATAATAGTTGCTTTCTTGCTAACCCAAATTATCAATTCTAATGTTTTTGCGCAGTTGTGTGAAAGCAAATACATTGCGACTGTTGTTTCTCTTTCCGCCATCATCTGTGGATTTTGGGCTATAGTAGGAAAGGGATTATTTGGTGTTCACAACGATACGCAACCTTAAAAATCGATAATCTGTGGGCTGCTATTCCCTATGCACTTTAAACCATTAAAGATATTGGTTTATTCAACATAATCATAGAAATATCTCCTTATGTCATCCATAATATAGCATAAGTAAACGAGATCCTTGCATGTTGCTAATAATGAATAAAAAATACTTCAGCATGGTGCTTAAAGATTTTTTTAGGGGATTTGTTTTTTATAATCGTAATGATTGGTTCTCTGCCATAAAATTTACCGTCGTTGAGGATGAAATTACGATAGTTTTTTACAATTACTCGTCAATTAGTGGTAATTGCTATTGTATGTACGTATCAAAATTATCGTTTTGGCTATTACCTTGGAGAGAACATGAAAAAAATTTCCTTACGCGTTCCGGATGATTGGCATTTACATCTACGTGATGGAGAAATATTAAAAACAGTTCTTAGAGATACTGCGAAAAACTTTAGACGGGCTCTCGTTATGCCTAATATCGATCCTCCAATCATTACGGTCGATGATGCGTGTGCTTATCGCCAAAGGATTTTAAATGCACTTCCACCAGAGTATGATTTTTCTCCCTTGATGACTATATATCTCACTGAAACAACAGATCCAGATGATGTAGAAAAAGGATTTACTTCTCAATTAGTTCAAGCGATAAAACTCTATTTTGCCGGTAGTACAACAAATTCTCACCATGGTATACGTAATATTGATCGTGTGATGCCTGTATTGGAAAGGATGGAAACAATAGGAATGCCTCTATGCATTCATGGGGAAATACTGAATCAAGATATTGATATTTTCGATAGAGAATTAATGTTTATAGATAAAATCTTAGATCCTTTGCGCAACAAACTACCAAACTTAAAAATTATTCTTGAACATATAACCACTTCAAATGGCATTGACTATGTTAACAATGCTACCAATATTGCTGGTTCTATTACTGTTCATCATCTCATTATTAATAGAAATGCAATATTTCATGATGGTCTTAATCCACACTATTACTGCCTTCCGATTCCTAAACGAGAGAAACATCGCCTTTCTCTTCGTAAAGCCGCCCTTTCTGGTAATCCACGGTTTTTTCTTGGTACTGACTCTGCTCCTCACTGGGATTCTTCCAAAGAATCTTCCTGTGGTTGTGCTGGTATCTATACCGCAAGAAATGCTCTTAATTGTCTTGCACAAATCTTTGAAGAAGAAAATAAACTTGAAAATTTAGAGAGTTTCGTCAGCATCAATGGTGCAACATGGTATGGAATACCAGTTAATACAAGAAAAATATCCTTAAAACGACGTGAACAACCTATTATTTTTGATGAAAAAATTACAACCTCTACGGGATCTATCACGATTTTTAATCCAATATTTCCATTGTATTGGGAAGTAATGCTTCATGATAACCTTTGAAATTTTATAAAAAGGTTGACTCATCTCTAAGCTATCTGACATAAACATCTGTAACTTGAATAGTATAAGGATGTTAATAGGTGATTGTTAATTATTTTCCACAACAAAACATCATAGCAGAATTAGTAGCTAAAATGCTTTTTGAAATTAAAGCTGTTAATTTTTCCCCTGAAAATCCTTATCATCTCACTTCAGGAATTGTCAGTCCCCTATATATTGATTGTCGCAAACTCATCTCTTTTGTACGTGCACGTTCAATGATTATGGATCTGACAGCAAAAACTGTGTTGCGCAATATAGGTTTTGAATCCATCGATATTATTGCTGGAGGAGAAACAGCAGGAATTCCATTCGCAACACTTCTCGCTGAACGTTTAAATTTACCAATGATTTATGTCAGAAAAAAATCAAAAAAGCACGGACAAAAATCTCAAATAGAAGGACATCTTTTTAAAGGAGCGCGCGTCCTTGTTATAGAGGACTTAGTCACTTTGGGAAATTCAATGTTTGAGTTCGTCAAAGTTATTCGTGATTCTGGTGGGATAATTCAAGATGGAATTGGATTGTTTTTTTATGATATATTTCCTGAAGTTCCTGCACGTTTTCGTGAAAATAATATAAAACTCCACTATCTCGCTACGTGGAATGATATTCTAACAATCGCAGAAAAACTAAAAATTTTTAATCACGATGTCTTAGAAGAAGTGCGTTGTTTTCTTGATAATCCGATGCAATGGTCAAAAAAGAACGGTGGAATTGGAGAATAGATCAAAAAAAAATAATCCTTATATTCCATCAATGGCGAATGATAAATAGGAATATTTCCACTCTTATAAAAGGACCATAAAAAGTTTAGCCTTTATAAAGCCAATTGCTATTCTTGTTCACTGCGAATTCCTTATCCAAACTCAAGAAAAAACAATGGATATCTGAAAAATGCTTGTATTATTATTACAATATGCTAGAATGTAGGAGGACATATATATTTTTTTGTATCATTTATTTCTTAAACGCGCATTTACGCTCTTCTCTATTTTCAATAGTCTTTCGGTCATTATGGTTTACTACAAATGTTTTGTCGCCGGGAGACTATCCTTTTTTTGTGATTTCACTTGCCCTACGAACTTACCTCTATAATTTTGTACTTAATCGACATCCAGAGTATTGGTTTTACAAATATGTGAGTCGCATATCTATGTTAATTTTGGTGTAGATCTCTTTATATCTCAATTTATTATAACAACTATAAGCAATGGCAATCATTGAATTTTTTCCTCTTCCCTATACTATTTTTATTTATAAATTTTGTAAATAGTGTTCAATCATAACTCTACAAGAGAAAAATTGAGAAATAACTTCATGCCACTCCACTGATAAAAGATCTTTTCTAGTGTGTTTTTTGATATTCTTTCGAAGATAAAGACCTTCTTAAAAACCCATCATTTCTCAAAAATTTTGAAATTTCGAATCTTTCTCCAACGGATTGTTGATAAGTCTAGGGATAAATTGTTGACAAATTTGGATAAAAACCCATAAAAAAGTTTGGTAAACGAATTGTAGTAGACATAGCAACAACCATTGATTAGGGTTAAGAACATATTAGAATACTTGGTATCTCCCCTTGTAAACGACGGAAAAAAATATTAGATGAAATCAAAAAATATTCTCATTGTATCAACGTTAGTCATCTGCGTTCTATCTATTAGTAGTTGTGACCTCGGTGATTCCATTGCAAAAAAAAGAAATACAATAGGTAACACGATCAAGAAGTCCATAAATAGAGTTATACAAGAGAATAATAAACCTCGAAATATGACTATATTTAAAACAGAAGTTAAGAGAGATATACGTCGTGCTAGCAGGCTATCTTTGGAAGAGAAATCCAAAAATGCAGATAAACCTACTGTGATAGAGAATCAAGCTGATAATATCAACATTGAGGTAGAAGTCGCTACTAATCTGAACCCAAACCATCAAGCTAGTGAGATCGATATTGCAATAGAAAACCTGCCTGATTTGAAATCAAACCATCAAGCTAGTGAGATCGATATTGCAATAGAAAACCTGCCTGATTTGAAATCAAACCATCAAGCTAGTGAGATCGATATTGCAATAGAAAACCTGCCTGATCATCAAGTTGATAGAAATCATACCCTCAGCAACCTCAGAGGTGCTTGTTATCAGCCCTCTCTTGTGTCTAACTCGTCGTTAAAGCTATGGGACGTAGCATTTTAAATCACTACCAACTCTTTTTTCTCAAGAGATTTATTTTTATAAATTTTTATAGAATTCACATGATAAATGATATAGAGTGTGTACTGGGCGTTTTTGTGGTCAGATATCCCAACGTATTCTTGGAATGATCTATGATACCGTCGCACGTCGCCCCTTTCCCTTCAAAAGATATCCAAAGTAAATTGTTTTCCACTGTTTCCAAAGATCCTATCGTCTCTTGTGAAGAACGTTATTACAGAGAAAGGATCAAACATATTTCAACTATTGACGAATTCATCAAAGATAAACGCCTTTTTTCTTATGCTTTAAAAGCTTTTGGTTTATCCGATATGTCGCACGCAGAAAAATTTATAAAGAAAATACTGGAAAGCGATCTTTCTGATCCTAAAAGCTTAGTTAATCAGTTGAATAGCTTAAAATATCAATATTTTGCCCGTTCTTATGACTTTTCTCCTCCTCCTAAAGTCATTCAGAGTGATATACAGCACAAAACAATCATTCAGGACTATAAGCAATCGCATCAGCACAAGGAAGAAGTTGCTCTAGAAGAAAGCAAGTATTTTCGAAAAAATATTCATAAAATCAATTCTGTTGATCAATTGTTCAAAGATAGACGCCTTCTTGATTATGTTCTCCAATCTTTTAGTATTACCCCTAAGTATATATCCTTACCATTTTTAAAAGACGTTTTGACTCTAGGTCTCGCGAATCCAAAAAAATATTTTATAGAATCTAGAGATAATCGTTTCCGTGCAATGGCAGAAAACTTTCGTTTTCAACCAGATGGTTCTTTAAGCAAACGAGATAAAATTCTAACTGATATGCAAATAGAAAAAATTGTCAGCAACTATTTTAATAACACGATAGATTGTGTCCCCATTGTTTCTGATCAAAATTATTATAAGTTAGCCATTAATTCTGTTTCTTCATTTTCAGATTTTTTAAAAGATCCTAAGCTTTTTAAAATGCTTCAATTATCTCTTTTTCCTCTAAATCCAGAAATAACAGCAGATAAATTTCTCACGCTTATGCAAGAAAATGATCCTATAGTTTCGCAAGTGAAATATTTTTTTCAAATTAACTTCCATCGGGATAATAGTTCTAGCACAAAAATTCAACAAGATAGCCAAATTCAGAAGATGCTAGATCTTTATAAGAAGAATTGTCAAATATTACACGATGATAAAATGCAATCTTTGATAAAAGATTATCAACTACCCTTAGGTAAGATTAAATCTATCGATAATCTTTTAAGTGGCAAATGTCAGTTGGAGGGTCCTAATTCCGCGGAAGAACCCATTATAACACTGCAGTTTGCTTTGGATGCATACAACCTTAATATGCAAGATCTTGATAGAGATCAATTACGAAATGTCCTCACTAGTAATCCCTCTGATCCTGATAGTTATGCCAATAAATCAAAGGACGATCGTCTTATCAAATTAAATCACGCATTTAATTTTAATGCAGACGGTTCAATAGGACCGATTCCGATGATGCAATCAAGGCTCACCATACGTGATAATGTGAAGCATTATGCTAATCGCAAAAGAAGCATTCATGATGCAGAAAATAAATCGTTCAATTCAATGGAACAAATAAGTACGCAAAAAAGGATTAATTTAGAAATTAATTCAGAAGTAGATTATTATACTCTTAATATTAACACCATCCATTCTTTTGAAGAACTGCTTGCTAATAAAAGAATACTCAACTTTTTATTAGAATCGAAAGGTATTGATTCTCAAAAAGTAAGAGAGGATTTTTTATGCGAAATATTCAAATCTGATCTCAAAGATCCCAAAAGCTTCGCTAACACATACAAAGACAATCGATATAAAGAAATCATTTCTTCATTTAACTTCGATATCCATGGAGAATTATCTCATAAAAAGATCGGGAAAGTACAAGATAATTTTCACATTGACGATACCTGTGATCTGTATAAACATCAAATGATCGAGAAAAAAGAAGAAGAAAAAGATCCTAATATTGCTTTAGCACTTTATTTTAAACGCACTATTCCTAACATTAGAAATCATTACGAAATTCTCGGAGACAGTAAACTTTTTAAAGTTGTGTCGAAAAAACTCAAATTATCTCCTTATTTCGCTGTTTTACCCGAAAGAAAAAAGATTCGCATATTAAAAAAACACATTAAGATTAACGATTTTAAAGATTCCAAAAAAGTAGAAGATTTTCTCTATGCTGCCAAGGCGATGGATCACCAATCCATTGACTATAAAAAAGCCTTATTTTCCTCTCCTAACCAAAATAAAGATCCTTGGAATAATTCATTTGATGATCCCCAAAACAATGTTTCTTTACAGTTATCTCCTCAGAAAAAATCAAATGGACGCTTTTCTATACTAAATTTGTTTTAGTCCAAGAAAGAAACGACCTTCTTTTCCATCTTGCAAACAACAAATTAACATTATGTTAGAAGCGTCCGTGTTTGCTCGGAATTCTATGTTCAGAAAAGTCGCATGCGAACGCAAGCGTGTTTATAAGTCATGTGTGGAACAAAACGAAGTCTTGCTGACGTTATTGCCATTTCCTTTAACAGCCCAGATGTTATCTATAATAGATTGCATTTATAAATAGCAGTCCATTTAAAATAGTTTTGATACCTCACTTAAGGCACGAAGAATTTTTTGACAGTCCTCTCTTGTTGCATAAACAACAGAGCTGAGACGCATATCCTCCATACAGGTAATAATGGAGATGTGATTTGGAAGGTCGATTACAGTATCACTTAGATCGGACATATGCAGTTGGTGTTTGTATTTATAGGCAGACCAACATTGTATACGGATACTTCGTGGAGAATCAAGAACGCCAATGGGAATAGTGATATCAAATTTAGCATCGTGTTCCCCAATGGAAGAATGGATTATTACATCTTCACTCATTGTTTCTTCCCCCTTGTTATCCATTCTCATTGTTTTATAAGTTTACAGGCTTTTGTGCAAGATCGCATATTTGGCGATAAAATGTCTCATGGATTGATATCGCTAGCCAATATCTTACTTGAAATCATCTCAAAAAGGCTCTTTGCATTGACTTTAAAGCCTTATCCGGTAAACCCATGATAGATTCTATTCATGAACTATTCTTCATAGTATCTTTGGAAAAGTCAATAATATTGGAATTCCTCTTAAGTAATTACATTTACCCAAGAGACATAAAATTTATTAATCATATTAAAAATATAAAACAGTGAGAGAAAAATTTTAATATTGGCAATAATATCACGCGCTTTTAGAAAGAATATGCACAATCAACAAGAAATCATTATACAACAAAAACTAAAATATTGATAGGAGTGGTGCGGTATGAATCATACATATAAACCAATGAATAAATAGACATAGAAAGGATGATATTCGGTCACTTTAGAAACATAGCAGTAGTAAGCCATCTTCATGAATCAAGTTAAGCAGCGTATAGAAACAGCTACTAATGCATGCGCTAGTTTCCTAAAGTTCATGGCAAAAACTATATAATGAAATACCAAACTAGCGCATGAAGTAACTAAAGGACTGCTGACGATTTTTATTAGAAAGGCGACAACTTTAAAGTGTGTTATAACTCTTATGGCGGAAGGAGTAGGATTCGAACCCACGGATAGTTGCCCATCTCTGGTTTTCAAGACCAGTGCCTTAAACCGCTCGGCCATCCTTCCTAAAATATTTTTTGCAAGCATATCAAAAAAATATGGAACCATTGTAACACTTTAATAGATTATCATGCAAGTATATACAACATTATATATTTATCTATAAAATAATGTTTAATGTTATAGAAAAATAACGATTAATTATAATGTAAAATCAAGCATTTAAATTTTCTTTATTCTCTCAACCTCCCTGCAAAACCATCATTGATTTAACGGTGCTTTTTTATATATTCCCAGCACCCTTTTTCATACTAAGGATTACCCATGACAATGGTTTACAATCTGCTGATGACAAAAATGCATACAATGAATCCTAACATAAGACTTCAAGACACATAAAATCCCTAAGAATATTGTTTATATTTTCCGGTCTTTTGAATGAAGAATTAAATGGCACGCTTGTCCTTTGATAAACTTATATTCCCTTAATATTTGCAACGTGATTTTATTTTATTATCAATGAGATCACCCGAAAAAAAATAATAGGTAAAAATTATTTTATTTTCTTAAATTCCTCGCGAAAACTTACCGCCTCTAGCTATCGACCACAGTAATTGTAAACTGACTAAACCAATTAGTTATAACATTACGTGCAAGACTTTTGGCTATAGGCATGACATTCTCGTCAGAATTAATTTCATAATATTTAGATGGATCACTTGCACATTGTCTTAAAGTATATCGCGTATCTTGATCCGGAGAAAATCCTACAGAAAATATGGTAATTGCATCTCTTCCAGTTCTATGACGCTTATGCATGTAATGGCAGTCTTGCAGAACCTTTTCTATTTTTTCTTTCTCTACTGAACTTCGAGATAGCTGATTTCCTATCGCAAGCATCAACATATATTTATTCTGACTTGCTCCATGAGGAAAGCAATGATTGGTATTAGTCAATACCTGCCCATCTCCAAATTGATTGGAAGTCATGTCAAATACGTTCTTGATAAATGAATAAGGAAAATGATCCCATGTAGCATAGTAAGGATCCTTATAATATTCGCGCGTAGTCGTCTTGTTATCCACGCTATACGTCAAGGTTCCGACTGCCCAATAAAGAATAGAAGAATAATGATAAGGAGCCATACAGAAATTTTTATAAGGAATTTGTGAGAGAAAATTTTTCACAAGCGTATTTCTATTAAGATACTGCTGATAATAATGAGAATACTCCAAATACTTTGGAGGATGTACTTTTGAGTCTGCAACCTTTCCTCTTGAAGCTAGCCAATAGCCATCCCATGCAAAAGGCATAATCATTAAACCAATATTTTGTTTATACATAACTTTTTTTCGACGAGAAATATCAACTTTACCCTTCGATTGCGAAAACATCTGCAAAAGAGATCCTCGCAATTGAACCGTTGTCGAAAGGGCGATGTCGACAGTAAATTGTAAAGGCAAAGAATTAACATTTTTCGTTAAAATAACAGCATCTTTAACGATTGATTCTATACTCCCAATATTTGAAAGATCTCTGGAATTATAAGTATTTAAAGCCTTTTCAATTTGATGTCTTATAAAATTATCTCTACCCGCTTCCCTTAAATCATATAAATTTTTTGGAGAAGTGCGATAAATAACATGATCCAAGACCTCTTGAAGCAAAGCTGTTTTCTGCATCACCGTCACCTGATCTACCACAACATCTACTATGGCGACAAAAGAAGACAATAAAATAGCTGTAATAACTAAAAAAACACCACGCGTGCACTTTTTTAGACGCAAAACGCCTAATAAAAAATTCTTATTTTGAAACATATAATACTCGAAATATAGTTGATAAAATATATTAATGAAAATAAATAATAAAAATGGATATCAATAATTTGTTAGTAAAATACAATATACCTTGTAAAATATTTATCAACCGATTCAAATATATTTCTTAAAAAATGTACCAATATATAACAATACATCATGCGAGATGAATCACTGCATCTCAATTTTGGTATTGATGTCATCAACCAAATTAAAATCGAAAACCCCCATCTTTGGACAAAAGAGTTCCAACAAAAAAGTCGCACCATGCTCCATGAAGCTACCCTCCTCGAAATCGCCTATGCACATGAAACAATGCCAAAAGGGTTCGTGGGGTTAAATGCTCCCTCATGTGAACAATATATGCAGTTCATCGCCAATCGTCGTTGTCACCAAATCGGTTTAGAACCTTTGTTCAAATATACAGAAAACCCTTTCCCTTGGATGAGTGAAGTAATAGATTTGAAAAAGGAAAAAAACTTCTTCGAAACTCGGGTCACAGAATATCAACAAGGAGCAGAGTTGAAATGGGATTAAGCCATCAAAATCATCCTAAAAAACTTGAAATGAAATTGTAATCTTTCAACTATAATTCTACAAAAAATTTTTTTAACTAAAATACAATGTAATTACTGACTAAATTCAATTAATAATATATTTTTTTCTATTTAAAAGTACTTCTTTTAGCGAGTTACTAGTTACTGACGGAAGGATTTATTTAATGGATATCAAGGGATTAATAGTGGCTTCTCTAATATCATCAACCGTTATAATGAGTGGGTGTTCCGAGACTTTAGATCCGGAGAATGGAATAAGAGAACTAGAAGCGAGAATGAAGCAAGAGCGAAAAAAAGCTGATCAACCCATCGGAGGAGGAAAAACAGGGGGAAACCTTACCAAAAGGTGGTGGCAGAAAGATATCTTTAGACAGTAATAACCTGTCAACTGAACTTAGATCACAAAATTTTTTAAGAAAATAAAAATTTCCTGAAACCATGGTTTTCATAATGCAATCTATGCAAAACTGTTTGTCCTCAACATAACTGTAAATTCTTTATTTAGCTAGCTGGGTAATGTTGTTACATTCTTGATTGCCTATTGCACCAGTCGCACGTAAAACACTCCGAAGGGTATCTCATAACTTGTATAACCCTTGAATTATAAAAGAAGTTCGTGTCGAAGAGCATATTGGATGGATTTTTTTCCAACAAATCTCGCATGAGTACACTGCATCTCTTTATTTTGATAAAAGTGATTCTTTTTCATTCTATGACTGGATATTATATTGATAATCCGTTATTTTGCTCAGAGAAGAGATGATAAAAACGGTCGAGTTTAAAGGAAAGAGTATATCGCTAATGCCTTCGGATATAAAGTTGACATTCCCTGATGGTTCAATCAAGAATTTCCCTGTTCATGCAACAGGATCTGATGTCGCCGAATCTATTTCCAGATCTCTTGCAAAAAAAGCAGTTGCTGTTGCAATTAATGGCAAAGTCTGCGATTTGTCTGATCCAGTGCGAGAAGGATCGATTGAAATCATCACCCCTGAAGATCCTAGATCTTTAGCTGTCATTCGCCATAGTTGTGCCCATATTATGGCTGAAGCAGTACAAAGTATTTGGCCAGAGGTCCAAGTGGCAATTGGACCAATAATAGAAGATGGTTTCTATTATGATTTTGATAAAGAACAACCTTTTAGTTCAGATGAACTTGCGCAAATAGAAAAGAAGATGCAAGAGATTATTGCAAGAGATTCCCCTTTTCTCAAACAATATTTATCGCATGAGAAAGCAAGGGAACTTTTTGAGTCTAAAAAAGAAGCCTATAAAGTAGAAATTTTAGAAAGCATTCCTGCCAAAGAGAATGTCACCCTCTATCGTCAGGGAGAATGGTTTGATCTGTGTCGGGGACCACATGTACGATCAACAGGACAAGTAAAAAAATTTTTCAAATTAATGAAGGTAGCTGGTGCTTATTGGCGCGGAGATAGCAATCGTCCGATGTTATCACGTATCTATGGAACCGCTTGGAATACTCAACAAGAACTGACACAATATTTATATTTTCTTGAAGAATCTGAGAAGCGAGATCACAGAAAGCTTGCACGTGAAATGGATCTTTTTCACATTGCAGAAGATGGATCAGGAGTAATTTTTTGGCATCGCAAAGGCTGGAAAATATTCCAAACCCTTATTTCCTACATGCGTAGGAAAATCAAAGATGATTATGAGGAAATCAATACTCCACAAGTATTGGACCAACATTTATGGCAACAATCAGGACATTGGGATTCGTATCGTGCTAATATGTTTGCAGTCAAATGTGCCGACGACACGATAAAAGATCTTCGGACATTTGCTCTCAAACCTATGAACTGTCCTGGCCATGTCGCTGTCTTTAATCATGGATTAAAGTCTTATCGCGAACTTCCTGTCCGTTTAGCTGAATTTGGATCTGTATACCGCAACGAACCTTCTGGTTCGCTGCATGGACTAATGCGTGTTCGTGGGTTTACGCAGGATGATGCACACGTGTTCTGCACTAAAGAACAAATGTTTAATGAGTGTCTTAAAATTCATAATCTCATTATATCAATTTACAAAGATTTTGGGTTTGAAAAGATTATGGTCAAACTTTCTACGCGCCCAGAAAAACGTGTCGGATCTGATGCATTATGGGACGATGCAGAAAATATTATGAAAGGTGTTCTTGATACTATTAAAAATTCATCCCAGGACAGGATTAATACTGGAGTTCTTCTAGGTGAAGGAGCATTTTATGGTCCCAAATTTGAATATATCCTGAAAGATGCTATTGGTCGTGATTGGCAATGTGGGACGATACAAGTTGATTTTAACCTTCCTAGTCGTTTCAATGCATTTTACGTTAACTCTCACTCTGAAAAGTGCCATCCTGTGATGATTCATCGTGCAGTATTTGGTTCAATTGAACGCTTTATCGGTATCATGATTGAAAATTTTAAAGGAAATCTTCCATTATGGCTTTCTCCGATACAAGCAATCGTTACAACAATCACCTCTTCTGCGGTTGAGTATGCACAAGAAATTGCGAATCTTTTGAAAAGTCATCATTTATCCATCGAAACAGATTTTCGAAATGAAACAATAAATTACAAGATTCGAGAACATTCTATTAAAAAAATTCCTATTATCATAATTTGTGGCGATAAAGAAGCCAGTGAACGTTCTATAGGAATTCGTCGTTTTGGATCCACTACCACCCAAAAAGTCAGTCTCTTAGATGCCATACCAATACTAACGAAGGAATCTCTCCCTCCCGATTGTCAAAAATAATAAAAAGCGTCATTATAACGTGTGCTTTTTAATCGATACGTCTGTTTTTCGGTTATCTATGATTTTTTAAAGATTAGCGTTCGTTTAAAGCTAAAAAACAGCCGTGATACAAGGAACAGAGCGATAAAATCATGTTCTCCATGATATAAATAAGTAGCCCCTCTTCCCTGTGCATATTTAATTTGATTTTGATGAGGTCTCTGAAATCCTCAGTGTTTATGCCTATCATTTTTAACATCTATGAGAATAAATTCATCTTCTGAGCTTTTAATTACCACAAAAGCCTTATATGCAAGTTTCGATTCAATCCCTCTGTTTATACCGAGAGAACCCTCTTTTTAAAAAAATCTTTGTATTTACGGAGTAGCTCGAATAGCTCCGACAATTCAATTATAACCCTCTTTACAGACAAAAGACATAACTTGGACAAAATATTAAAGGATCTTCCGTATTTTTCACATCATGGCATCCATAGCTCTCAGAGTTTACAATCTCTTTTTTAAGCTCTTTCTTAATAATTTTAATAAGTCTGAAGAGTGTAAAAAACATCATAATTATATCCAATCAATTGCCAGTGCCGTATATACAATTAAAAGTTTTTCTTTTAATATAATACTACTTTTTATTGACATTGTTTATTCCTAATGTTAGCTTCCTTAAGGTGGTATTATTTTTTAATTACATCCTTGCGTATATATTAGATTGCAAGTTAATGTATCCTTCTTCTATCGATCAAGAATCGATGCTATGTTCCAACTAATGAGAACTGTCCTCTGGAGGTGCGTTCACTTCCAAAATGGTATTTCAAGGGACGTTCTGTGTTAAATCTTAAGAATTGATATGTCCATCGAAGGTGGAGTGTCGACATAATTAAAGGATGTAAGTGAGAAGCTACTATTGGAATACAAGCGAATTCATGTGTGCACCAACATAAACGTATAATGATCGGCAAGTAGTTATTTTGTAACTGTTTTTCCTGCTTATTGTTTATATCCTCAACAAAAAAAAAGAATTTTCACCTAAATTAAAAGACAAAAAATGGGATTGAAAAAAGGAGAAGATCATAATTATGATAAGGAAATATGTTTTAGCTCTTGTTTTCTTTTTGGTCCCTTGTACAGCAAGCGTTGCTCAAAAAGTTAGACTTGTGTCGTGGAATATCAATACTCTGTCTGAACAGGAAGGAGTCTCTCTTTGGAAAAATTCAGTTAAGAGGACAACGAGCGACTATACTTTGTTACGGCAGTACGCCAAAAATTTAGATGCTGATATTGTTTTTCTACAAGAAATGGGAAGCTATAATGCTGTTGCAAAGGTATTCCCTAAAAATACATGGTGTATTTTCTATTCTACAGAGCGTTTAATCAATCATTCTAAACGTGATAGTAATAATGATATTCACACAGCAATTGCTGTCAGAAAAAAAAACGTTCGTGTTCTTCAACAATCTTATCCTTTGCTAGGAGCAAAGGATTCGTTCTCAAGAGCGGGAAATCGTCGGGCTGTTGAGCTTTTGGTTGAAATAAATGGCAAAAAAATATGGGTTCTTGATATTCATCTGAAGTCCTTTTGTTTCTTAGATAGTCTAGAAAATACTTATAGTCCCAGCTGTTCTTTGCTTAGTCAACAGGCTCAATGGCTTAAAGACTGGATTACTCAAAAGAAAGAATCCCTTGTTCCTTTTGTTATTGCAGGAGATTTCAATAGGAAAATAAACTACTTAGGGAACAACGATGACTTTTGGAAGACAATAGATCCCAACGATTCATTAATCCGTTTTCCTAAAGAGAAAGATTCTCGATGCAATGCAAATAAAAATCTACGGAATAAAATCCCAATTGACTACTTTGTGATGGATCAAAATGCCTATAAATTTTTAATCCAAGAGAGTTTTTCTGAAATTTTGTACAATGAGGATGATATTAAATCCAGAGGAAAGCGATTAAGTGATCATTGTCCTATCAGCATCGATTATGATTTTTGAGGAAAAATATCGTGGTAAAAAAAATATGGGAAGTATTATCTTGCAATGAAATACAAGGAAAGACGCATGAATACTATGCATGCGTCGTCTTAGAGCAATACAAACATTTCTAGTTGATATACAAGAGATATATTCTGATGCAAGTTAAATATCTTGTATAGAGGCATATCATAGATTGTTTATATGCCCTTGCGATAGTCTTACTCGATCAAAGAATAATATTTTGATAGCCACTCTCATCAAAGAAATGTGCTCGAAAAAAAAACCCTACTCCCTCATCTAGAACGTTTGAAATATTGGATAACCCTACGTCCCATAGATACTGATGCTACAAAGATCCAAAACGTTATAAAGAAACTTAATATACTCCATACAAAAGCCAATATAATCGAATGAGGATTAGTATAATGTTCGACAGAAAATATTGTCTGTAAAGAATAAAAAAATTGATAATTTAGTAGAATCGCTGTTAATACATACTTACGCCTGATAAAAAAATATTCCCACCGATCCACAATCCAACAAGCAATAAGCCCTATAAAAACACACCATAACAACAAAATACAAGTAAAAACGAAAGCAAAAAATATCATTTCCATCATCTTTAATTTCTCCCGTTCAATCGCCATAAGCCTCAATACTTAATATAATACAACAACCTTAACTCACAATTATTAGAAGAAAATTTTATCATTTTATAAAACAATAGATTAACTGAGGCACCTATTTCGTTTTTGTCGAAATATAATTTGGGTAAATGACTATTTCATCGCCAAGCTTGTCCGATTATTTGAAAATCGAACACTATATGTTGCATAGTTTCATCGAAGGGCCAACAAAGGCGATAGTTATCATCTGGCTCTCGATTTTTTCAATGCCGTCTGGGAGCATTGAATATCGTGATACCCTAGATGAAAGAGTGGCTAACTCAGGACTGTATATGATTGTCAAAAAGGCTTTGGTTCGATCAAAAAAAAGGAAAATTGCTGTCCCTTCTAGGCAGGTAACAGATCTTTACAAAGAAACGCTTTTCCCTTAACGGTAGTTTTATAGTGTTTCAGAACTATCATTCCTTTCGATCGATTACTCTGACTTCTTCTAATGCGACATCAACTTGCATAGCGTTCACTTCTACTTATTTCATCATTGTACCATTCTTAATTCATACTGTTTATTCTGGCAGTCTGATGTTATGGATTGACCAATTGCTTAAAATATTGCGCTGGATGCACGTGTAGATGAAAATGAAATTATTGATGCCATCCCGATGGCTTACGTACTAGCAATACGCCACATTCCATATGGCGTGTATAGGGAAACTGATCAAACAATGCTAACCGTTCGATAGTGTGGGTAGTCGACAGTATAGATAGATCGCGACACAAAGAATCGGGATTACAGGAAATATACAGGATATGTGGATATGCCTGCACCATGCCGACCGTCGCATCGTCTAGACCACTGCGTGGCGGATCTACAAAAATCGTTTTAAAACGGTAGCTGTGTATATCAATATCCTTGAGGCGGTTAAACTCACGTTCTCGCCGCATCGCCTGGGTAAATTCCTTAGAAGACATTCGAACTATCTTCACGTTATTGACATGATTCGCAGCGATGTTATAGCGCGCAGCTTCCACCGACGGCTTGGCAATTTCGACTGCAAGCACTCGGTCGAAATGACGCGCCAGCACCAGCGAAAAATTGCCGTTGCCACAGTAAAGCTCCAGCAAATCCCCTTGTATACCTTTGGTAGCTGCAAGCACCCATTCCAGCATGTGTACATTGATTCCAGCATTGGGCTGAGTAAAGCTGTTCTCGATTTGACGATAAATAAGCGTGCGACCAGCGACAGTCAAACGCTCGTCGACATAATCCCGATCTAAACAGATTTTAGTCTTATTAGCACGCCCGATAAGCTGAATTTGATATTTACGGGCGTGTAATGCGTCACGCAGGCGTATAGCACACTCGCGCCAAGCATCATCCAATAGGCGGTGATATATGAGCGTAACGATTGCCTGATCGCTTTGCGACGTAAGATAATCTATTTGAAATAACTTAGCACGCAATAGCGGTTCTAGGCGTATGGTCGCCATCATTTCGATCATGAGTGCATTGATGAGTAGACTACCAGGCATAAAATAATCGATGCGCATCCGTTCTTTGGTCTGCTGATCGAACATGATGTGATAGAGATCATCTCCATCATGCCAGATGTGAAATTCGGCACGCATGCGATAATGTATGGGTTCTGAACGGAAAATCTGCAGATTAGGCACCTGAAATGCCAGCATCATCTGCCGTAGACGGTCTACTTTTTCTGCTAACTGCTGTTCATACTGGTCGATGAGTAACGTCCCTGACATCATAATCGTTTCCTGTTCATTAGGCCGTAATAACCGATTTTGTCCGTAATTGTAAGAAATAAACCGTTAATGTCCAGTTTTGTTGCCTATATATAGGATTAGGATTATTGCTCAGCCATAACACTGCCATTTTTCCACCATTATCTTTAGATTCCGCCACTAAAAAGTGGAATCTACCACCCAATAAATCTGCCAATACCAACATCTATTATTTTAGATAGTTAATTAAGAAAAATACGCACTTTTTACTAAGTGTAGTTCAGAAAATTGCTTCCGTATCTATATTGATCTAAAAAATAAGGACTACATACAGCCTGAGATTAAAAAAATGACCACTTCATCGAACCCAAAAGATTGTGTATAAAAAATCAAGCAGTACTGACCAAAAAAGTAGATGATAAAAATCAAGCCAATGCTCGATGTGCTGACTTGATTGAAAGCTTTGCACTTGTTATCCTTTGGAGCATTTTTAAAAAATTGAAAAACCATTGAAGATTAAAATCAGTATCAAAGATATTGTGCCTACAAGCTCCTTATTAGTATCTTCTTGTCCATCGGTATCGAGCCAGGGCATCACTTTTAACCTTAAGAAATCCAATGGATTCTGCTAATTCTCAGATATTCTACAAGTTAAATAAATTATCTCTCTCAAGGTAAACGCACTTCTGATGGATACACGCCGGTTGCATTGTGCTCTCGTACCTTATCAAAGAATCTCCTTTTTTCATCTTCTATGAAAAGATCTTTTTGTGCATTTCCTTTTTACGATTAATAGACCGATTAATCATTTTGAACTAGAATGCTAGAGAGACGTTTTAACCATAGATGTTGAAATAACGAGAAAGAACGCAATGTATCAACAATAAGCAATGAAAGAAAATAACAAAAGAATCGCCCTCTTTCATCAAGATTATAGTTATTGAAAAAAAACGCCATGATAATTACAATTAGATTGATTATTTAAGGAACGATACGGTAGAAAAAAGACGTAAGAAGACCGATTCAACTTCAACGCTTGTTTAAATGCATTGCCAGAAAATATGGAACTAACAATAAGTGTGTGGCACTCGCAATCTATCTATAACTTTGGATTCTGAAACTAGAATACAGTCTTTGAAGATATGCGATGTGTAATTACAAACCTTTTCTTCTACTCAAACCCGATATACACAAAAAGCAGTTGCGCTCACAGACGAATAAAAAAATTAAGACTCTGCATCGTTTTTTATCCCTAACAATGTTAACTGAAAGAAAAAAGAATTAGAACATAAATAAGAGTACAATACTTTAAAATAAAAGAACAATATCAAATACACCAATGATCATCATAAAAAATCGAAAATACGGATTTCCTCTTGCTTAAAAAATTGAAAATAGCCATAGCGCAATTAAATCCAGTCGTAGGAGATATTGCAGGCAATATTGCCAAAGCACGCCGAGCACGTGAAGAAGCAAATCGTCAAGGAATGGATCTTATTTTATTTACGGAACTTTTTATATCAGGATATCCACCAGAAGATTTAGTTTTCAAGAAATCCTTTATACAAGCATGTTCTTCTGCCATAGATACTCTCAAGAGTGATACACATGATGGTGGAGCTGGAATCGTAGTCGGTTTTCCTCGTCAAGATCAAGAAGGCGTATTGAATTCCGTTGTAATACTTGATGCGGGCAATATTATTGCTGTCCGCGATAAAATTAATTTGCCCAACTATAGTGAATTTCATGAAAAGCGTACATTTATATCGGGATATAGTAATGATCCTATTGTCTTTAGAGATATTCGATTAGGCATTCTTATCTGCGAAGATATCTGGAAGAATTCAAATATTTGCAAGCATTTAAAAAAACAAGGCGCTGAATTTCTTTTCTCACTCAATGCTTCTCCTTATTATCATAATAAATTGAAAAAACGCCATGAAATAGTCACAGGACAAATTTCTCACGTACACCTTCCCATTATTTATGTGAATCAAGTAGGCGGACAAGATGAACTGATATTCGATGGAGCGAGCTTTTGCTTCGATGGTCAGCAACAATTGGCATTTCAAATGAAGCATTTTTCAGAACAAAACTTCATGACGGAATGGCACTATGACCAACAATTGAGTCAATGGAATTATATGAGTGATGACTCCGCATCAACAATGTATATCCCTCTTCAAGAAGAAGAGGCAGACTATAATGCCTGCGTTCTTAGTTTGCGTGATTATGTTCAAAAAAATAATTTTCATAAAGTCATCATTGGACTTTCAGGAGGCATTGATTCAGCGCTATGTGCGGCAATTGCAGTTGATGCCTTGGGCAAAGAAAATGTCCAAACTATCATGCTTCCCTATAAATATACCTCTCCTCAAAGCTTAGAAGATGCAGCTGCTTGTGCCAAAGCATTAGGTTGCAAATATGACGTTTTGCCTATCCATGATCTTGTTAATCATTTTTTTTCTCTCATGTCACAATTTTTACAAGAAGAACCCAGTGGTATCGTAGCCGAAAACATACAAAGTCGTATCAGAGGCAATATTTTAATGGCTCTTTCTAATCATTCAAAAGCAATGTTGCTCACGACGAGTAATAAATCTGAGATCTCAGTTGGATATGGTACATTATACGGCGATATGAGCGGTGGATTTAATCCACTGAAAGATTTATATAAAACACAAGTCTTTCAATTAGCATCTTGGCGTAATTCCCATGGTATCACAAGTGGTTTAGGACCTTTGACAGAAGTCATTCCTCCAAGTATTCTAGAAAAATCTCCCTCTGCGGAATTGCGTCCTCATCAAACAGATCAAGAATCCCTACCTCCCTATCCTATTCTGGATGATATCATTAAACGCATCGTCGAAAATGAAGAATCTTTCATAAATAATGATCAAGAATATAATGATGAGACCGTTCGTTATGTAGAACATCTTTTATATGGATCTGAATACAAACGACGACAGGCTCCTGTAGGCACTAAAATAACTGCTAAAAGTTTTGGTCGCGATCGCCTTTATCCTATTAGCAACAAATTTCGTGATCATATATCTGAAGAATAATATTAATCGGCTTCTGAACTTTTCGGCATTTGAAGGTTTGATCGTCTATTTGACATTATTTCTTGTTTAAGCCTATATTAAAATCCTTTTGATTTTTTACCCGTATTAATCTGCAATTTCCTTTAGTCGATTATTGAACAATTGTACCTTGGTAAAAGGATATTCTTTATGATCCCTATTAATGACATCATAGAAGATATGGAGATGATAGAAGATCTCCACGATCGCTATCACTATTTGATCGAGTTAGGAAAAAAACTCCCTCTCTTCCCGAAAGAATACATGACAGACCAAAATATTGTCGCAGGATGTATGAGCAAATTATGGATGGTGATAGAGTGGGAAAACAAAGGAGATCAGGACCCCATCATGATCTTCTATGCTGTTTCTGATTCTCAGATCGTATGCGGACTATTATATATCGTCAAAAGTATTTATGCCCATAAGAAGATTTCTGAAATACTAAAAATGGATTCTCTAACGATACTGCAACACCTAGGATTGACGGAAAATCTTTCTCAAAAACGTATGAACGGACTGTATACCATAGTCAATAAAATCCAAGATTTAACACAAGAGTATTTAAACGTTCACATTAAAGAACGGTAATATTGTGATCTACAGCCTCTTAAAAAGAGTTGAGACGAAGCTGTAACCTTTTCAACCATAATTTCACAAACAATCACTTTTTAACTCACTAATAATTTAAATACAATCTAAACCTTGACTCAAATCACTGATAATAAATCATTTGCCAGCTAGAGGTGCATTTGCTGGCTATAACTGATGGAAGGATTGATTCAATGTATGCCAAGAAATAGCATCTTTTCTAATATCATCAACCGCTATAATTAAGTGGGTGTGGATCCTGAAGATCTTGATCTAGATCATAATAAACTGGAAAATAATCTTGACAACACAAGGTTCATATCCCTCTTATTCGTAAACTAAAATCCAAGAATACAAGCTATGATGTCTTAGAGGATGGTAGAAAAGGATATAATGAAAATCATTTAAATACAGTAATCAACTAATAATACATTATTTACCATCCAGAAGTGCTTTTGCTAGCAAGCGACTAATAATGCTTCAAGGGAGTTCCAAAGATTATTGATCATCCCCTTCACCGCTGTCGACTGCTGTGATCAATGGGGGTCCTGAAGACCTAGAGCGAAAGCATCAATTAGAAACGGAAAAAAAGAGATAAACGGCACTAGAACGGCAACTGGAAGAAGATAAAAAAGAAATTGCTGCCAAGGAGGTAAAAGACTTTGATCAACCGATCGAAGAAGTGAAAATCGTATGGCATAAAAGCCGCTAAAAGGATTGCCGATCAAGTTTAAAAGTACGACCGAACGATCTATAAGTATTTGATTAATCATATTCTTTCTTAGTATTACCTTTATCTAAGCTGTGGATTTAAGCAGATAATTATATTCTTAATATAGTACTACATTTTATTGACATTGATTACATCTATAAGTAGTGAATATATTTGAGTGATTGAATATGGATTTAGATATAATCTTTGATTGATATTTTTTATCTCCTTTCAATCTCAATGGACTCCAGTCCCGAGGGAGAAGAACGATTATGAAGTATTACAAAGATACGCTCAAATCTAGATGCTGATGTTATTTATCTGCAAGAAATGGAAAGATACGGCGCTGTTAGAAGAATATTGCCTGAAGATAAATGGTACATTTTTTATTCTGGTTGTGGAAAAAATCCCGTATGGGACTCTATGAAGGGTTGTTTAAATTTTAGCAGTTATGATGATAATAGCGGTAATATTGATACCGATGAGAGTGATATTAACACAGCAATCGCTATTAGAAAAGACGTCGCTCGCGTCCTTCAAGTATCCTATCCGTTACCAGCTCCGCAAGAGATCACTCCAAGAATGGGAAACCGTAAGACTGTTGAACTTTTAATTGAAATCGATGACCAAAAAGTATGGCTTCTTAATGTTCATCTCAAATCCTCTTGTGTCGTAAAAAAAATTCAATAATAACCGTCATTGTGCTTTGCTTTCTCAACAAGGTGAATGGCTCAAAAAATGGGCTGATCAAAAGATAAAAACTGGTATTCCTTTTGTAATTGCAGGGGACTTCAATAGAAAAATAAACAGCATCGGAGATACCGATGATTTTTGGCAGAAGATGGATCCTGATGGTTTGTTAATCCGTTTTCCTCAAGAGAAGGAATCTACATGCAATGTGATAAAGAGAAATAAATCTTCTCTTGATTACTTTGTGATAGATCGAGATAACAAGAATTTTTTGATAGACAATAGTTTTTCTATAGTCTCCTACGATCAGAGTGACCTCGACACTAGACGCAGTAAATTAAGTACCCATTGCCCTCTTACCATCGAGTATGATTTTGAAAAGGGAAACGTATGAAACTGAGAAAGTGCTATGGTATACAGAAAAGCATGATTTTTACATGCGTTGTCTTCAATTAGTTGTTTTCTTACCGTTGATAGCGAACCTGAATAGGTTTGAAAAGTTCATCTTGAGTATTTTCAAACCTATTCTAGAGCATAATGAATTGACATAAGAAAGATAGAAAAAATGCTTGGCATGTCAGTTATGGCTTACGTCACTGGAAAACCTGTGAACAACTGATACTGAGTACACGGCAAGCGGGAAACAACACTATGATTTGACCAAGTTATGCTTAGGCAGCGGTGGTGCATCGAACGGTTGCTGGTACCACAGCGATTCCATTGAGATGTTCATTCTCTTTTTCACAGCCTTCCGATATCACTCGTATCGTATCGCGTTCTACTACAGCGCATAAAAAATGCCACAGAATAAAATCCCCTCACCCATACCGATAAGGATAGGATTATCTTCTAGTAATCTCGTATACCGCACTTCTATCGCTTTTGAAAAATTTTTAGAATCCATCTCATCCCTCCGATGCACTAAAAAGATGTCACCATTCATGAATACCCATTGTACATTTGAATTCATTGTAATGCTAATTATAGTACCACAACCCCATCCTCAGCAACAAAGCGATTCTCGTAGATGGCATAGCGCAACGTCATCGAGATGGGGGTAGTATTGATCAACAGAATAGATTACGCAAAAACAAAGGATGTGGTAAACATAATCATGCTAAATCCTATGGTTAGATATTTCTTGCCTATCATATAAGACAGCTTTGTAGCAAGAGGAGTAATCAATATGCTAATAGGCAAAATAATCAGAACAGCACCAATGTTAACAAAACCGAGAGACCAAGGAGGAAGACCATTTAGTCCCCAACCACTATAAATCCTCACCAATAATGCAGGAAAAGCAATTAACGCACTAACACCTGCCGAAGTTGCTGTCGCTTTATATATTGAAGCACCGTAAAAGAGCATGAGAAGATTTGTAAAGATACCACCCCCTACTCCCAGTGCTCCCGATAAAAATCCTGTGACCATTCCCCAAATATATTTAACGTAATTATCTGGGAATTTCCTTTCGCAATACAAACGATCTCTTTTGAGCATTAAAATACCCATTAAGAGGCAAAAAATAGCAAAAGCCTTGTTCAAAAAAGATTTGTCCACATGCGAGATCATCAGTGATGTGACAACAGTAGTAATAGGAAGAACAAATATCCAATCCTTAAGGATTTTCATATTAATTGTCCCATGGCGCCTATGCTCCATAAATGACATAACAGAAGTAGGGGCTATCACTCCTAGCGATGTCCCCATCGCAACATGCATACAGATTGAATCATCAATGCCCATTAGCTGAAATGCTTTGCTCAATACAGGCACCATGACCAATCCACCACCGACACCAAACAATCCCGAAAGAGTTCCCGAAAGAAAACTGGCAACGATGATTAAGCAAATATAATCCACAACACAATCCTTAGATAAAAAACACCATTAGAGAAAAATTATATAATAAATCGTACATAATAATTAATAATAGGATACCCTATACTAACAATAAAAACTATTAATCAATAATAAATTATTTTTGAAAAACTATAAAAAGAAAATCATTTTATACTGTAGAATGGTGGACATATCAAAAAATATAAATCTTTTATTGATCAATATCATTACTAAGAAAGAGGTCTTAATGGTCTGTCAAATGCATTCTTCTGGCGTTCTTACACTCAAAATTCAAACCATGCCTACTGATGTCAACCTAGATGGAAATGTTTTCGGGGGATGGATTATGTCTCAAATAGATATAGCTTGTGGTATACGTGCTTCACAGCTTTGCAAATGTCGTGTTGTTACCAAAGCAGTAACAGAATTATTGTTTGAAAAACCTATTCAAGTCAGTGATTTAGTGCATATTTATACTCAAATTCGCAAGATCGGAAAAACCTCTGTAACCATATATTGTGATGTCTGGACTTGTCCTCGTAATGCATCATCAGATGTTTTGCAAAAAACATGTGAAGCGACAGTTGTCATGGTTGCAGTTGATGAAAAAGGAAATCCCAAATCTATTCGTACTGAGTAAAATATTGACGTTGAAACATAAATTCTTAAAATGCGTGACATAGTATTCCTTTGAGGAAATGATCTTTTGACGCTTGTGATATGCCTAAAAAAACTCGCTCTTTCCCTAAAAAAGATTCTCGCATACAATCGATCAGCACCCGTGTCGATGATCCGGATTATTTTTCATTTGAAGAAAAGCAACTTGAAGTAGATAAAACAATGGTTGCCGATGCGATGCGTCGTATCCGTTCTGAAGCGGGTAAACATCGCAAAAATGCGGCAAAACGCATGCTTATCCATCAGCGAGAAAATACAGCTTCAAAGGGTGAATTTCAGTCTCAAAGCTCTATCTCTATGTCAGAGAAGCAGACGAGAGAAATTTCTGAACAAACGATGACTCCATCAGTGCAAGCACTTGCTCGTTTAATCCAATCAGACAACCCTCTTCTCAAAAACGGTAAAATTTGGACACCTCATCGTTCTTGGTCCATAAATAATCATTCAAAGGATATCACATTCTTTCAAATGCAAACAGATTACCATCCTTCTGGAGACCAACCTGCTGCTATTGCACAACTTTTAAAAGGAATTCATTCAAGAGAAAAAGTACAGCTTTTACTCGGAGTGACTGGATCCGGAAAAACTTTTACTATGGCGAAAGTAATCGAAGCAATGCAGCGACCTGCTATCGTGATGGCACCTAACAAAATCTTAGCGGCTCAATTGTATTCAGAATTTAAGAATTTTTTTCCCCATAACGCCGTTGAATATTTCGTTTCTTACTATGATTATTATCAACCAGAAGCGTATGTTCCCCGAACAGATACGTATATTGAGAAAGAATCTTCTATTAACGAACAAATTGATCGTATGCGCCACTCTGCTACTCGCTCTCTCTTAGAACGCAATGATTGCATCGTCGTCTCTTCAGTGTCTTGTATCTATGGTATAGGATCTGTTGAATCATATTCTCAAATGATTGTACAACTAAAAATTGGTGATTCGGTAGAACAAAAAGAATTACTTTCTTCTTTAGTCAAACAACAATACAAGCGCCAGGATATAGGAATTATACGCGGAACATTTCGAGTTTGTGGCGATTCAATCGAGATTTTTCCTTCTCATCTTGAAGATGTAGCATGGCGTGTTAGCATGTTTGGTAATGATATCGAAGAAATTAGCGAATTTTATCCTCTAACTGGTCAAAAGATTAGAAATGTCGAAACAATCAAAATATATGCTAATTCCCATTATGTTACGCCACGACCTACCCTTAATACCGCCATGAAATATATTAAAGAAGAGCTTAAGATGCGTCTTATTGAACTGGAAAAAGAAGGAAGATTACTTGAAGCACAACGTCTTGAACAACGAATCACTTACGATTTAGAGATGTTAGAAACTACAGGATCTTGTCAATCTATTGAAAACTACTCTCGCTATCTTACTGGACGCAATCCGGGCGAACCTCCTCCGACGCTTTTTGAATATATTCCTGAAGATTCGTTATTATTTGTTGATGAAAGTCATGTAACTATTCCTCAAATTAGTGGTATGTATCGCGGTGATTTTCATCGTAAAGCGACCTTAGCCGAATATGGTTTTCGTCTTCCTTCTTGTATGGATAATCGTCCTTTGCGTTTTGAAGAGTGGAATTGCCTAAGGCCAACCACTATCGTCGTTTCCGCTACTCCTGGATCATGGGAATTAGAACAATGTCAAGGCATCATTGTCGAACAAATTATTCGTCCTACAGGATTGGTTGATCCCCCTGTAGAGATTCGGTCTGCTCGCACTCAGGTAGAAGATGTTTATGATGAAATCAATTTAGCAGCCCAACAAGGTTTACGCATTTTATTAACAGTTCTTACCAAACGAATGGCAGAAGATTTAACGGAATATCTTTATGAACGCAACATTCGTGTCCGCTATATGCATTCTGAGGTAAAAACACTAGAACGTATCGAAATCATACGCGATCTTCGTCTTGGAAAATTTGATGTCCTTGTCGGAATAAATTTATTACGTGAAGGACTAGATATCCCTGAATGCGGTCTTGTTGCTATTTTAGATGCAGATAAGGAAGGTTTTTTACGCTCTAAAACCTCTTTAATACAAACCATTGGTCGTGCGGCCCGTAACGTCAATAGCAAAGTCATTCTTTACGCTGATACGATTACCAAATCTATTCAATTAGCTATTGATGAGACTACTAGAAGACGAGAAAAGCAACTCGAGCATAACAAAAAACATAATATTAATCCCCAATCCGTGAAAGAAAAAATCATGGAAGTGATTGATCCGATTCTACTAGAAGATGCTGCAACAACTAATATCAGCATTGACGCACAACAATTATCTCTGTCCAAGAAAAAAGGAAAAGCACATTTAAAATCGCTACGAAAACAAATGCATCTTGCTGCTGATAATTTAAATTTTGAAGAAGCAGCTCGTATCCGCGATGAAATTAAAAGATTAAAAAGCTCACCTTATTTTCAAGGTTTAGATGATTCTTAATCTTGAGATCTATTTTTTCAGAAAAACAATGACTCTGAAAACTTTTCCTATTGTTTCTCGTTCCTGATGATGGGATCGATGATCTTTTCGAAGAAGATCTTTTCCAATATGATGCGAACAAGAGTGAATTAGTACTGATCTCCTCCTTGTGGAGCATTGATTTTTTTGAGATTAATTGTGCTCTACTTCGTAGAAGACATCCAATAAATAAATACGAAAAAACAGACAATTTTTTTGCTCTTTATACCTAATTATATCGTAAAATCAATTGTTTAAATATCTATTACCTTTAAATAACAGTGATAAAACCCCTGTGATTCTACGATCTTTTTTTAAACCCCTCCCGCATCTTTTAACGCTGAAAAAAAGGAAATATCATGTATAGAAAAGAGGAAGAAAAGAAATTTCTTTGAAACTCGATTCAATGAATATCAACAAGATGCGGATTTGGAATGGGGTTAAATCTTAGAATCATCCTCAAGACCTTAGAACGAAGCTGTACCTCTTAACTAAAATCAACTAAAGATAAATCATTTACCATCTAAAAGTGCGTATATTAGAAATTACTGATGAGCGAAAGAGTTGTTACAATGAATGCCAAGCGATTAATAATAACTTCGCTCATATCATCAACCTTACTAATAAGTGGGTGTGGCTGTTCTGATATTGTACCTTTAGATCAAGCTCCTAAAGGTAAAGAGCTAGTAAATCATATGCCTAACAAATAGAAATAGCGATGAAGAAGCTAACTCCTCGGGAACGATACAACTTACTAAAATTTAAAAGGATAGAAGCTCAACGTGAAGTTATTAAGAAACTAAATGCATTATATGATTCAAGGAATTACTTTTTTATCCATTATGGGGGAATGTAGGTGCTGATCTTTTTCCCATTGTTACAAATAAGTTTTGAATATCTACAAAATGCACATTTTATATTCGCTTCTGAACTATGTTTCGATAGCCCAAAAGCGAAGAATATATTCATTCTTAATCGTACTCACGTCTCAAAGACATCTTTCCTATCATGTTCTCCATAATGTTGTTTTTAAAGATATGAACAAGCCAGTCAGTAGCCGCTCCCCCTCCATGGGCATATCTAATTTGATGCTGATGAGGTTTCTTAAAGCCTAAGTGCTTATGCCAATCATGTTTAGCATCTATGAGAACAAATTCAGCCCCTGAGTTTTTAATCGCCATAAATGACATATATGCAAGTCTCGATCCAATCCCTCTTTTCCTATATTCGGAAAGAACTCCAAGAGGTCCTCTCAAAAAACCTTTATACTTCCCTATTTGGATAGGAGTAGCTCGAATAGCGCCAACAATCCTATCACCATCTCTACAAACAAAAGACATCAGGCGGACAAAACTTAAAGGCTCTTCCACATTGTTTCTCACATACTTGTGCAAAACATCATCCGTAATCTCCTGAGTAGAAAGAAACGCTTTTACCATAACTTCATCGACTGCAACTTGATCAACTCGTTGTTCATTAGCAAATGTTAATCCTTCTAACTCAATATTCACATTCGGTTGTTTAGGCATTTTTAAACTCCTTTTCTTCTTTGAACTATTGTATCGGTAAACCAAAATCCAAGAATACACGCGATGATGTCTTGAGTGAACGGCGCAAGAAGTGTTAAAGGATCTTTGGTCAAATATCCTTTTTCCACCCCCCACCATATTAATAGCGGATAAAGGATAATCCAAAACAAAGTGGTAAACGGACGAATAAGAGCATTGAAAAAGATCATCGCCTTACTCTCCCTCTCAAATTGATCTTCGTTCGCTTGGTTCTGAAGTCTAGCTAAGCGAACAGGAGTTTCGGACTCTAGAGCTTTGAGATCTACTTGAGTAGTACTTTGGATTTTTGCTATTTCAAGCCGTAATCGATCATGTTCTATCGATTTTTCCTTCATGATATATTCTTCAAGAAGATTAAATAAAGAAGGAACAAATTTGATGAAAAACCTTGCGATACTACCCGTTAAAAATGAAATCATCTCTTAAAAAACCCCGTCATGTAGTAAATGATATTTCCTATCATTGGTTACTAAAAGTTAAATATAGCAGGAGCAAGTTTAATGAGAAACCGTACGACACTAGATAATACACGTTAAAATAGAATCATCTCTTAAATAAATCAACCACATAATAAGTAATTAACGCTCTAAGAGCATGGAGAATTCCTATCGAATACTATCGAGCTAATCCACTTGATAAACACTGTTAATCCTTTCGTCATCGAGACGATAGTAAAATCACCCATTAATCTGACAAATATTCAGTGCTTTAGCCACCTTTTTAACCCTCTTTTAAAGATAAGATTGAGAAGAGATTTGAGGGATTAAGAGAATCTATTTCACATAATCATGCAGAAATTACAAAGCTTCGTATAGAAATGTGTAAAGGAATGTTTTTTTTATCTCCGCTTTTGAACTATTTTATCCGTAAACCAAAATCCAGGAATACAAGCGTATGATATCTTGGGTGAATGGGGCTAAAAGTACTAAAGGGTCTTTATCCATAACTCCCTTATATACCACCCAGCCTATAAAGATGGGATAGGCTACAAGCCAAAATAAAGTGGTGAACGGGCGGATGAGAGCATTAAAACAGATCATCATCTTACTCTCACAGCTCTTCTCTTTTGGTTGCCGTTTAATCCGAAATTCACTAAGGCAGGTATCATCTCTCATCTCTTCCAAAGTAGTCTTAGTATTACTAGAGATCTTCGCCAATTCTATTCTTAATTGCTGTTTTTCAATCGATTTTCATGTGGTAGATGATCTATGCCCCAAAAGCGATGAGAGATCCTAATGGGACGGCGAGTGACCCAATCCACTTGCACCGAAGTCAGGGCTGTAGCCAATACGCTCTTTCACAGCTTTTTTAGCCTTTTTAACCAAGTTACTCATACATCTTTATAACATAAATACTTGAATTTATATAGTTTTTAAACTCTATACACGCGCGAATCTAACCCTGTCAACGCTGTGGAAGCCTCCTAAACTCTAACAGCTGTGAAAGCGTCATCTAACTCCCTTTCAGCCACCTGAAAATCAGCAGTAGTATAATAGAATATAGTTCATGGCGGTGTAACAGAATGTAACAAAGTTGTAACAGAGTTTTTTAGACCTACAAAACAAAGTAAAATCAAATAGTTAAATGGATAAAACGGGCATTGTAACAGAGTAACAAGGTTTTTAAACTTTTCCTATATACGTGTAAAAACGTATATACGATATAGGGTATATTGCGTTTTTTCGCGCGTATAAAGTTTCTCTAAAAGTCTGTTACACTGTTACAATAAGCTAATTCTAAATATGGATACATTTGTAATTACCCGCAACTGACCAATCCTCTCATTAGCAATTCCCCCTAGTTTAATCCCCTAGGGGGACTAAACGAAGGATTACACAGATGGAATTACTTACTCTTTTCGAACGTGAATTACCGAAGACTTTGAGTACGAGACGAGCTTTAGAAGTTTTGAAAGCCCGTATGCGAACTTAAAAAATAGCGGAATGAGTAAATGGCTACAGAAGACAGTTTAGTAAGGTAATTTTGTGATTTTTGGATACCGGTTAGGGATTCAAAAGGCTAATTGGTGACTGGTAAATCCCCTCCCTCCGAATTCGGAAAAGACTCGGTGGTTTTGATGTATGATTTAGTGACGTGGAGTGAGGATCCTGGGAAGGTTCGGAAGGTTCTCGATAAAGTTTATAAGAGACGTTGGTTGGGTGTTGAGCTGTATATGTTACCTTCTACCCTTTGGACTTATAAGAAGGTGAAAGAACTGATTGAGGATTTAGATGTCCTAGTTAGACCTATAGCTGAATCTTATCCTTCTAGTTCTGACCGTTACGCTAATCTTTATGAAGAGGCGGAGGTTCTAGAGTTAGATGCTATTCTTACCACTGAATATGGGGAATTCCTAGGACTAGGATGGGATCTCGACAGAGAAGCATTAACCTACTTAAGAAAAAAATCATCGCATTTACCGTTTGAATCGGTAGAATAATCCAGTATTATCAACAATATAAGGAGAATTGAAATGAAAGCTAGGAGTATTTTATTAGCATCGTTGTTAATGACTGGACCTGCCACGTTAGGTGGTTGTGATTTGGTTGACGAACCTAAGAAGCTTACACCGGATCAAATTTGCGATGCGGTTTATTGCTTGACACCAGCGGAGCAAGGTCAGTTAAGCGATAAGCTGAATCAGAGACATAAAGCTTCTAAGAGGCAAGGCGCGAAACCTTCCAGTGAATAAAGTCAGGAGTTATGGGGATGGGGATGTTGTTGTTTTGACTCCCCCTCTCTGAATCCTCAACTCACAAATGAAGGAAGCCTTCATGAACAAGAAGAAAGGTACCAACGCCATAACCCCATTTAACTTTGAAAACAACCTGATTCGTACGGTTCTTGATGATGGCAACTATTGGTTTGTAGCGAAAGATATTGCGGAGGCGTTGGGTTATACATGGGGTCGGCATTTATTAGATAAAGTACCGGAAGAATGGAAGGGGGTGAAACCGTTTCCCTCTCTTGGAGGTAAACAAGAAACTTCTGTTTTATCGGAGCAAGAGTTGTATTTCTTTCTTAATCGTTCGGATAAGCCGAAAGCCATTCCGTTTCAGAAGTGGATAGTTTCAGAAGTGGATAGCTGGAGAAGTTATTCCCTCCATCCGTAAGACTGGCGAATATCAAGACTTAAAGAAGCCGGCATAGACAATAATCAAATTCTTATTTCGACATCAAGAGTGATGGAGAGTGTTTTAGGAGTTAATGTCCTCCAAGATATCAACCTTCCTACTCCCAATAATCTCCCCTATTACACCCCTACTCAATTAGGGAAAAAACTGGCTACTAAACCAAGTGCTATAAAGGTTAATAAAAAACTTAGGGAATGGGGATTTCTTTTAGAAGAACATGAATCTGGGAGGAAACGAGATGTTTTAACCCCTAAAGGGGCAAAAGGGGGAGGACGATATTTTGATACGGGTAAGAAACGCTCTGACGGTACAATAGTTCAACAGATTAAATGGCACCCCCCTATTGTAGAGTCTTTAGCCCCTGAGTTTGGAGGGGTGAGATGAATTCCCTCCCGTTATTTGGCTGGATGGCTGGTATTGGATGTTTAGGGATTAGTATCGCTTTAGTTTATTTATATATTCATCAACACTTTAAGAAGCGAACTAAGCAAAAGAAGGTTGACATAGCTTTTAAGAAGAAAGGGTCAATGAAGAAAGATCCTACTTTGCTTTTATTACAAGGTATTCACGATGCTTTATGGGATATCGCCAAAGCTACGAGTGCGTTAGTTTTTTTATATGGAGCCTCATTGCTTTGTAAAACGATTATTTATTGGCGAATCTAAGAGAGGTAGTAATGAGAAAATCCGATTTAACCCGAGTGGAAAAGCTCAAGGTGATTTGCAATATTAGCATGGTTTTAGGATGCATAGTTTTAATCTGTTGGTGGAAGTGGAGGTGAGAAAATGACAAAAGGAAAAAAGAAACCTGATATTATTCGCCTTGAGTATTTAGATCGAGGGAATACGTTCTCCTCTCCTCCGGAAGGGTATCGTACTTATTATTTTGGAGCATGTGTCCATCATAAAAGATTTATTCGATGCTTTTAATAAAACTACAAATGGGATTTAAGTTTTTTGCCGAATAAGTCGTTTTGTGCATACGAAGTTCATAATATTACTAACTTTTACGGACACACTAGTTCTTGTGCTAAAAGTTGTAAAAAATATTATAACACCCAAATTAAATAAAAAAATAAATAAAAAATAAATTAAATTATAATACTAAAGGGACATGAAGAAGTATATCACATTATTAACAGTATTACTCATAAGTAACGTGCTGAACCTGTATGATGCGAAAGCAAGAAGATTCCCAACCTATGGATCTGAAGAACGTATAGCAACGTGCGCAAAACCGGGCTATTCTTCACGATTAGCACAACTATGTGCAGAAAACGAAAAAAGACTTAAAGAATTCGACAAAATAACAAGAGAATTGAATACGTTATCAGAAAACGAAAAAAAAGCATTCTTTGAACACGAGAAAAAAGTAACGAGCAATCTAAACTACAACGCAAGAGACAGAAAGCATAATATAAATCAATTCTACGAAGCGAGAGGAAAGTACCGCTACGGAAATGGATATTATCGAAACTACCGATCCCAGTAAAAAACACACTTAAATATACTTTAACTTCTTGGGGGAAGTATTTTGTGATGTCCCCTTCCCTTGAAAATCTACAACATTAGTTGTTTCATTGATTTGTTCAAATTCATGCTAAAGATATTCCACGAGACAGGAGTAGTTTCCTCGACTCGGTTCCCTTATATGAACCTCGCCCCGCTCGCCCTTTGGTTTATTCGTGTTGCTCGAAAAGTGCGAAAAATATCCGCTACGCTATTAGCGGAAGCGGGGGGACAACTCATGAATTAATGGCTTTATATGGTTGAAAATCAGTAGCCCAAGCAGAGCAATACACGACAAGAGCGGGCAGAAATCAAAGATTCGAAGATTATTTCTTGTTCTATCAACCTCATACCTAAAAAATAAGGTGCGGTAAGGGGATATAAAAAACATATTAAAAATCAAGTATTTAAGGTTATTTAATAGTTTTTTCTCTTTAACACTTCTTGTATTTTAAGGGTCTTAGGTTATGAATTGTTAGACAATCTATTTACAAGCATTTTGATATTTACGATATCTCTACTTTTGACGATTCCTCAGACGATTATCATTATTGTATATAATTGAGTATTCATGCACTTATTAATTGTATTTTTATTACTTATTCACTACCTTCGGGCAATAACTGTTGCTATTTTTTTACTTTTAGCAAGATCTAATCACTTGTTTATGTTTCAATTAGGTTATTCACCCTGTAGTTCATTCTACTATTTGTCATTCAACGTAACTGTAAAATTGATGGAAGGATGAAAAAAAATGATTCAATTTACCATTCGTTCCTCATTTTTTATTCTTCACGCAGAGATTTGTCAGTATATTCATTACTTATTTGATATCCACAATAATAATGTTCCTATTTTATACAACAGGACATTCGATTTCTTACTTTCATGGCTTTTCTTTCACCTAGCATCAGGGATTATCGCTCATTTCAGTAAATAAAAATAGTTTCATTAAAAGAGCAATGATCGATTCTGCTCTCTGCAAATTTTGTACCCAGACTGTGATTGGATATATCGCAGAATTTATGAAAATGATGTTTATAAAAAATCCTTACTCTTTCAAGAACTACCAAGCTCGTTTAGAGTTTTCTATACCAAAAGATTCTAATGATCTTTATATCAAATTATAATTTTAATCAGTCAGTATTATTTATATCCATAGGAATAATATGACCACTATCCCTAAGAACACAACGCGAATACACGCAAATAACAGCTTAAAATATCATCAATTTCGCACACCCATCACCTACTATCCTTCCCAACGGAACACAAAGAGTATTACAAACGAATAACACTCACTTCTGTTGTATTATTGGGAAAGATAGTATAGAGGAAATATTTTCCTAATTTGCGACAATTCTCAATGCAAGCAATAGGAAAACAACAGCAGAAACACGATTTTGTATCTTAACGAATTTAGAGCTAGAAAACAGAGTTCTCAGCTTACTACATATAAGAGAGAAAGTCATAAGAACCATAGCATCAACACTAACCATCGTCAGTGACAAAATAAGAGATTGTGGAAGTATATAGTGATTCATATTGAGATAGGCAGGAACCATAGCCATGAAAAACACCCATGCCTTCCCATTTGTAATATCCGTAATGAAACCTTTAACGAAAAGCTTTGACTTACTCGACAGAGGGATCTCACCTAAAGGAAGATCATTAAAAGGAGAATACCAAGCACTCCATGCAGAATAAATCAACCAAGCAACTCCTAAGAATTTAATGATCAACATGGTATAAGCCAACTGAGATAGGAATTTTGTCCCCATAGTAATTGATAACATGATTATAAAAACCGCTGTCTCTTGACCCAAAATCAGAATTTTGTTAGGACGCCATCCATGTTGCAATGCGTGATTAATTGTGAGAATATTACCTGGTCCAGGGGCACTGGTAATTATTAGAGTAAAGATTAAAAAATGTATCCACGTTTCCAAAGTCATAATTTTCTCCTTCTTTACGTTATTTTTACGATTTACGGTCTACACTGAAAGAGAATGATACTTTTAAAAAGCACAACGGTGCCCTCCATACATTCTATAAGTATTACAATTGCTATTCAATAGTTATTTCTGTTTATCTCCACCTCGCCAATAGATCGACTTTAACTTTTAATGGAAAAGGCGTTTTCCTCTTTTATTTCTTTTTGAAATTATTTCTTTATCTAATCCATTATAAGTTGCATTTTCTTTTCGTTTTTTTGTAATTTCAGCCTAGAAATCTCGTTCGATTCTAGTTGCCTGCACGCTTTCTCAAAAAAATGGGCGTACAACCCAACTCTAAAAGTGTTTTATTATCCATTCTCAATAAATATTTCGCCTCCTTAACATCGTTAAAGAACTAGTGATCTACCGTTACACACTATTCTTCTGCGGTTTTTGTTTTATTGCGATGTGATATATTGGATTTTTACAGCTTTTTCTTTGCTTCCTTATAAAATCTAAATGTTATCAGAATCGCAGGGATTAATCTTTAACCTTTAATAACACTAAGGTCATTGCCTTTGCTCATCTATTGGAAGTCCATAATATTACTAACTTTTATGGTATAATATTTCTTTTGCAAAAAATATTAACAGATAATTTACTAAAAAAATAAAGAAAAAATCAATTAAATTACAGTATTAAGAGGGTATGAAAAAGTATTTCACAATTTTAACAATGTTATTCGTAAGTAGCGCAATAAACCCGTGCGGCATAGAGGAAGATAACTTAAAAAGCTCTCCTCTTCCCCAGATAGCTTTAGAATCACTGTCTGCGGAAAATGAAAAAAAAGAACTCTCCGAACACGAGAAAAAAGTAATAGAATCACAAGAAAATCCCAAAAAACAATTCTCCGAACACGAGAAAAAAGAAACAGACGATCCAAAAAGCGCAAGAAAAGAAAATATTGTTATGAAAAAGACATTCTCCCAAAAAAGTAAAAAATACACACCCTACTTTGACCACTATATGACTAACGGACATCTTAATTTACCACAAAACAACGGACACCGCTACTAAAATATACTGTAAATTCGTTGTTATAATGTTATGCTACCACAAGATAATTGGGGATGTAAGGGATACGATATTTCCCACATGTTGTAGGGAAATATCATAAATACTTAAATAGAGACTGTATATTAAGCACTTTTAATGATTAAGTAACTTCTAAATCGAAATCTTCCCTTTATGTCATTCGAGAGCATACACGCCATGAATCGGGAAAGTTTTCGTACACGCCTTCCCCATCATAAAGATCCTAATACAGCATTATATCGGGAAAAATCCCATTGGACGGGTCTAGTGAGTGCAACGAGAAGAAACTTAGATTTGCACTTCAATAAAATTGTTCAATAACATGTAAACAGGAATATCTAGAATTCAAACCTTGCATCGGGGGATAGAAAAATCAAAATACTAAAACGAAGGTTTTAATATTTGGACATTAAAAGATGTGCATAAGTTGCAAAACTATTGGACTGATTATATGCTTGGAAATAGTAAGCCAAGTAGAAAGATATGCTAAAGGAGCGAATAGAATACGTTTAAAGGTCAAATATTCAATCTTATTTCTTATTCTATCAGCCTTGCACTTAAAAAATAAGGTACGGTACGGAGCTGTAAAAAAATATTAAATCAAGTATTTATATTTATTTACGAGATTTGAATATATATAATCTTGATCTCACTATTCTAAGATAGTAGAGAAAGAGGCAATATTAAAAATTCACCGTCTACAATGGATGAATGATTCCGCCATAACAATAAAGAGGAAAAAATGAAAGCTAAAATATTGATGACATCTGCTTTTTCTACGACTCTTCTTACAATCGGTGGTTGTGACATTGTCATTGGTAGAACAGAGGACCTTTTGAACAAACTTCAAAAAAATAGCACGCAAATGATTAAGGAAGCTAATTTTAAGATAAGTGAAACCCATAGATTAGCACAGGAACGTGTTGAGGCGGCGGAAAAACGAGTGAAAGAAGTCGAAGAACGCGCTACTGCATCGAGAAAACTATCAGTAGATGAATTGGCGAACGCTTTTTGGGATTTGAGTGATGAAGACAAAAACGCTTTTACAGGTAACGTAAAGCAAGAGGTATGCAAGGTTAAAAAAATCACTGTGCCCCCATCAAATTAGACTACCCTGCCCTTGTGCCCCATGTTTCATATCCGCTTATATGGTGAATTTAACTGGGAGATACATCGAAACATGAATCTACTAATCCTCCGAGGAAAAAATTTACACCTGTGATAAAACTAACATCTCGATATCTAAAAAGTTCTCATTGGACTAGCTTATCCATCGAGTCTAAGAGATCGTTGGAATCACACTTGAAGCGGCTCGTTAAAAAAATAAAGCGATTTTTATTGTCGAGAAATGACCTCACTCAAAGCATGTACGGTTGGGGATTTAGGCGAGGAAATAAACCCTTGCTCTAGCATTACAATTTTTGACTATTATACTTGATTACATGAGCGGCGCAGCAGGAATGCATAGATGCTAATTCATGCTTTGAACATTCCATGATAAAACGTTCATAATAATAAACAGAAAATCATGCGAGAGTGTACACTACTCTTTTATCCCTAATTTTTCTTTCAACATTTTTTGCACAATGCTAGGATTAGCTTTTCCACCGGTATTTTTCATGACTTGCCCAACAAACCAGCTTACTAAATTGGGTTTTGTTGCTATTCGTGCTACATTATTGGGATTAGAATTAATAACTTCATCAACAACCTTTTCAATAGCTGAGAGATCTGTTACTTGACGTAACCCTAGCTCCTCTACGATTTCCTTTGGGGTTCCTCCTTTTTCCCACAATATATTGAAAATATCCTTTGCAATCTTTCCCGATATTGTTCCATCGATAATTAAGTCAATTAATTCTCCTAATTGATTCGGAGAAATAGGTGTATCTTCTATACTTTTCCCTGACCTATTCAGTACGCCCAAAAGATCATTAATAACCCAATTAGCAACGATCTTTTTATCACGATTTACTGCTAATTTTTCAAAATAATCCGCGATTGATTTGTCAGAAACTAAAACAGAAGCATCATAAAGAGAAATACCAAATTCACCAATAAAACGTTCTCTCTTGGCATCAGGAAGTTCAGGAATCTGTTTTTTAATTGCGCGTATAAAATCTTCATCAATCTCCAAAGGAAGTAAATCCGGTTCAGAGAAATAACGGTAATCAAGAGCATCTTCTTTAGTACGCAAAGAACGTGTTTCGTTTTTTGAAGGATCAAACAAGCGCGTTTCTTGTCTAATATGCCCTCCATCCTCAAGAATAGCAATTTGACGACGTGCCTCATATTCAATGGCAAGTCCTAAAAAACGAATAGAATTCACATTTTTAACTTCACAACGCGTACCCCATGCCTCCCCAGGGCGACAAACTGAAACATTGACATCCGCGCGCATTGAACCTTCTTCCATATTTCCATCACAAGTTCCTAAATAACGCAATATACTACGTAATTTAGTCAAAAAAGCTTTTGCTTCAAGCGAAGAACGCATATCTGGCTTAGTCACTATTTCCATCAATGCTACACCAGAACGATTGAGATCAATACAAGAAACCGCCGAATACTGATCATGAATGGACTTGCCAGCATCTTGTTCTAAGTGAATACGCTCAATTCCTACTTCTATTGTTCTAAATTGACCTGATTTATCTGGACCAATAGAAACAGAAACCTTCCCCTCTCCTACAATAGGCTTATCATGCTGCGAAATCTGATATCCTTGGGGAAGATCTGGATAGAAATAATTTTTCCTAGCGAATACAGAGTATTTATTAATATGAGCATTTAATCCAAGACCTGTCATAACGGCTTGTTGAACACAACGTCCATTCAATATTGGTAACATTCCTGGCATTGCTGCATCAAAAAAACTAACTTGCGTATTAGGTTCCGCACCAAAATTAACCGATGCACCTGAAAATAACTTTGAGACAACAGATAATTGTGCATGCACCTCAATCCCTATGACAACTTCCCAGTCGCCTGTTGTACCAGATGTGAGAGATTCTGAACGAGCGACATGTGTATCAAGTGAGACCATAATAAACCCTCAAAAAACAGTAATGATTGCAAAAACCATAAAAAAGCAGACCAGTGTCTTGCAATCCATTCAATATTTCCTATCCCATCTTCGCACAAAAGGAAGACGTTCATCTTAACAAAATCACCCCAATTTGGTGAAAAACATATAAAAAAAGAAATCTTTATTATTACCACCATTTGTGAGGGCGAAAATATCCCGCTTCTTTTTCTATAATTTGTCCAACACTAAAGAGTGTTTCTTCACGAAATGGCTGTCCAATTAACTGCAAACCAAGAGGCATTTTTTTCTCACATAAAGCCGCAGGAACAGAAATAGCTGGCAATCCTGCCATGTTAACGGCGACTGTAAAAACATCGTTGTAGATATGTCCCATAGACCCAGAATTATTTTCTTCTTTTCCAAGGGGAAAAGCTGATGTTGGTGTGGTTGGTGTCAAGATCACATCGACACCCTGCTCAAATGCTTCTGTAAAATCACGCTTGATAAGTGTGCGAATTTTACGAGCTCGTAAATAATGAGAATCATAACAACGAGAAGAAAGCACATAAGTACCAATCATAATACGATGTTTTACTTCTTGACCAAATCCAATAGAACGGGTGTTCTCATACATTTCAAGAATGTCTTTGCCTTCTACACGCAAACCATAGCGAACACCATCATAACGAGCGAGATTAGAAGAAGCTTCTGCTGGAGAAATGATATAATAAGCAGGCAAGGCATATTGAGTATGAGGCAAAGATATCTCAACAATTTTCGCTCCTGCATCTTTGAGCCAAGAAATTCCTTGTTGCCATGTTTTGTCAATTGTAGGAGATAAATAATCAAGGCGATATTCCTTTGGAATACCCACCGTCATTCCTTGAATAGACTGGTCAAGTGCTCTTTCATAGTCAGGAACTGGCAAATTAACACATGTCGCATCGCACTCGTCATATCCTGCAATTGCTTTTAATAAAATAGCCGAATCTCTCACAGTACGAGTAATAATACCAGCTTGGTCTAAAGAAGGCGCAAAAGAAATAATGCCTAAACGAGAACATCTACCATATGTTGGCTTTATTCCAACCGTTCCCGTGAAAGACGCAGGTTGACGAATAGATCCCCCTGTATCTGTCCCTATGGAAGCCGCACATAAAAAACCAGCGACAGCTGCAGAAGATCCCCCAGAAGATCCGCCAGGGGTAAACTTATCGGTGGAATCCATGCTTCTCCAAGGAGAAATAACGGGGCCATAATAAGATGTTTCGTTGGAAGATCCCATAGCAAACTCATCCATATTGAGCTTGCCCAACATAACAGCGCCATTATCCCATAATTTTTGCGTAACCGTTGATTCATAATGAGGTCGAAATCCATCCAAGATATGACTACATGCCTGCGTATGAATCCCTTTAGTAGCAAAACAATCTTTAATGCCGATAGGAATTCCTTCTAAATCTCTTGCATCTCCATTAATAATCCGCTTGTCTGATTCTTCTGCTGCTGCTCGTGCTTTTTGCGCAACTACTTCTATGTATGCATTCATTTGACTATTAGAATTTTCAATAGCTTGAATATAGGAATCAACGAGTTCTACAGCAGAAATATCCTTTGATCTTAATCGGTCTCTAGATTCTGAGACAGCCATGAAATTTAATTCTGACATTTCAACAAACCTCTATGTAAAATGGACCGATAAAATGGACCGATAAAAATGATATGAAACTACTCATCACTCTACTGCTTTTGGCACAACAAAAAAATTTTTTTCAACATGGGGAGCATTGGACAAAATAGATTCCACTTTATCGCCATCACAAACCACATCAGGACGGTGTACCATTTTCATGGGAACAACAGATACCATAGGCTCTACACCCTCGACATTGACTTCCGAAATTTTCTCTAAAACACTTAAAGTATTGTTAAGACGCAATAAAAAAAGTGGTATATCTTCTTCTTTTATAGATATACGAGAAAAATGCGCAATACGCTTGACATCTACTACATCAATTAACATCTCACGAACCCTTCATCTCAAACGCACTTCTATGATGACGAACTACTCTTCTTTAAAATTAAAATCAAAGTCCTATCACTAAATACAGGAATAAAACTTAATGACATCGCGACTGATTTCAAGAAGAAGATACTTTTCATAATATTTGTTCTAAACACATTGATAGCTAACATATCATAAAAAAAATTTATGCTCGCCATCTGCGGAAAACACCACTATAACTTCACACATATTAATTGATGAATACAGGAAAGAAATGTATACCTTGAAATTTTCTTACTCAATATTTCACGAAATACTATGCAAAAGCAGGCACCACCAGCATGTCAATACTTCTTATTGAGGACTTGGTCAAGTCTCTCAAGCCTAATCAACCTATAGCATCAATCGATTTAGGAACAAAGAGAATTGGCCTTGCCATCTCTGATCCTGGAAGGAGATTTGCACATCCTCGTCCCTTTCTTGTTAGAAAAAAAGTTACGCAAACGGCATTAGAATTACTTTCTTTTATTACGACGGAGAATATTGCCGCTTTTATCATTGGATTACCCTTGAATATGAACGGCTCCGAAGGTCCACGCGTACATTCTACCCGTGCTTTTGTGCATAACATGATCGATAGAAAACTATATGTCCCTTTTGTTTTTTGGGATGAACGATTGACCACGGTATCTGCACAACAAATCTTGATAGATATGAACGTATCAAGGAAAAAACGTATTCAAAAAGTAGATTCGATCGCTGCTGCTCTTATTTTACAAGAAGTTCTAGACAGAATCTCTTTTTTAGAATCATCGAAGGGTTGAAATATCTTATAATCCGCTCTTCTTTTAACAGCATTCTGAATGAAAAAATAACCTCAAGAATCATAGCCCTTAACATTGTCTCCACAACGCCTTCTATGGAATCCCCCGTAGTTTTTGAGCTTAAACAAAGTGTCACGTTAAAAAATTGATTTTAAACACTTTTGGAACTACGAAATGTCTCAACTTTGACAAGCACTGCTATCAGCCTACAATGGCAAGAAAAGAATCCTAGACCTTAATACCGAGCGAAGCCTTATGTTTTAAAAATGAATTATAAGATTTTCGAACTTCTTTCATTTTTTCATACTCTTCCTTCCGTAACGATGCCATGATGGATTCTATGTGCTTAACATACTCGACATCTACGCCATGCACGCCTAAACCATCAATAATAATCATATTTTAGTGTTGTACAGAGAAAAATGTATGTAAGAAAAGGGAATACTAATCGGTTTCATCCTCTTATTGTATGAAAAAACAGTCACAATAGTGTATATCTACGGATTAAATTTGAACGTATAGGATAAAAAATAGAAAATTTACTTATTTTATACGCTTGACCAATCAACATTATTATTAGGTAAAATAGCAAAAAATTCTGTGAATTCCCAATGGATATTACAGAATATCGTGCTAAGATTATAAATTCTTACCTAGACTAATCAATATTAGTGGTTATCATTGGCTATCTTAATTATGAAATAAAGAATTTTACATGGCTTAAAGGAAAAAATGTTTAAACCAAAGCGTATAGTACAACAATGCAATCCAAAATGTGATGAAACTTATTCCAAAAAAAATGGAAGAATCATTGTAAAGTTATGTATTTTTATGTTACAATCGCAATCGTTTTCGTACTTTGGAATGTAATTGGAAGAATTTTCTCATAGTGACTCCATCGATTCAAATAGTTCCGTCCATTCTCGCAGCAGACTTTTCTCGTTTAGGAGAGGAGATTTCCAATATAACTAAAGCGGGTGCCAAGCAGATTCACTTCGACGTCATGGACGGTTGCTTTGTGCCTAATATTTCTTTCGGGGCAGATGTCATCCGATCCCTGAGATCTTATAGTGACTCTGTATTTGATTGCCATTTGATGATTTCTTCTATTGACTCGCATATAAATATTATTGCAGATGCTGGATGTGATATCATCACCTTTCATCCAGAGTCTTCTCCCCATATACGTCGTTCGTTACGCACTATTCATGCAATGGGCAAGAAAACTGGCGTAGCAATAAACCCTGAAACACCAGTTGCTATCCTCGAGGATGTTATCGATGAAATTGATATGATTCTCATAATGACGGTTAATCCTGGATTTGGTGGACAGCAACTCATTGAATCTACCATACCTAAAATCAGACAGGCTAAAGCATTGATTGGTAAGCGCTCTATTTCTCTCGAAGTCGACGGCGGAGTTACATCCAGAAACATTAAGTCTTTAGTCCAAGCGGGAGCCGATCTTTTAGTAGTTGGATCATCTTTTTTTAACCAAAAAGGGGAAATATCTTATGCAAAGCGTTTAAATGATCTAAAAAAATCAGCATTAGCAATTGATTAATGAACAGATTCTTTGTACTCTTAGATAGTGTCCTGTTTTCTACTAGTTAATAATCATAGGGATAAAAATTAACATCTCTTACGTTTCATATGCTAATATCCCTCTTCCACCCACTAAATTACTATATTTGCGTGTGTTCAACAAAGAACTTCTATTCCTTGGTTTTCTTTATAAAGTTTGTAAATCAAATCATTTGGTTCCAATTAGATCGGTTAAGATATGATTCCTCGTTATTCTAGAACTACAATGACCACTCTATGGTCTCTTGAAACAAAATTTAGAATATGGTTTGAGATAGAAGCTCATGCCTGTGATGCCCTAGCTAAACTTGGTGTTATTCCCGAAAAATCATCTAAGAATATTTGGGAAAAAGGCAGAAATGCGGTTTTTAACGTTGATCGCATTATGGAACTCGATTCGATAATCAAACATGATGTCATTGCTTTTTTGACACATCTTGCGGAAATCATAGGTCCCGATGCGCGTTTTATTCACCAAGGCATGACCTCATCGGATATTCTTGACACATGTTTCAGTATCCAACTAATGCGATCGACTGATATTCTATTAGAAGATATCGATCAATTGCTAGAAAGCTTGAAAAAACGTGCTTTTGAGTATAAAGATACCTTAACCATCGGACGGTCTCATGGAATACATGCTGAACCCACAACTTTTGGTCTTAAGTTGGCTATGGCCTATGCGGAATTTTCTCGTTCTCGCAAGCGACTTCTTACTGCACGAGAAGAAATAGCTGTCTGTGCTATTTCTGGCTCTGTTGGCACATTTTCAAATATACACCCATACGTTGAACAGCACGTTGCAGACGCTATGGGTTTGAAGACAGATCCAATCTCTTCACAAGTCATTGCTCGTGATCGACATGCAATGTATTTTTCTGTACTAGGAGTGATTGCTTCTTCCATAGAAAGAGTGGCAACCGAAATTAGACATCTTCAACGTACCGAGATTCTTGAAGTAGAAGAGTTCTTCCATCCTGGACAAAAAGGCTCTTCGTCTATGCCCCACAAGCGTAATCCCATTCTAACTGAAAATTTAACAGGATTATCTCGATTAATACGATCTCACGTTATTCCAGCCATGGAAAATGTTGCGCTTTGGCATGAAAGAGATATCTCACATTCTTCCGTCGAGCGCGTCATAGGACCTGATGCGACAATACATCTTGATTTTGCACTCAATCGTTTAAAAAATGTTATAGAAGAATTGGTTGTTTATCCAGAGAATATGAAAGACAATCTTGAACAGCTTAAAGGGTTAATCCATTCTCAGCGCATTCTCCTAGCATTAACACAAGCTGGAGTATCAAGAGAAGAAGCATATCAGCTTGTTCAGCGTAATGCTATGAAAGTTTGGAAAAATGGAGCTATTTTTCTTGATGTATTACTAGCGGATGTTGATATACGAAAAGTATTATCTGAAAAAGAAATATGTGATAAGTTTGACTATAAATATCATACCAAACACGTTAATGCCATTTTTGAACGTGTTTTTCAGATGTTTTAAAAGAAAAACGTCTTACTAGAATTTTAGTTTTAATCAATTGACGAAATTTTTTTATATCGCTTTCGACATAAAAATGATTGTGTTAATGGTTGAAGAGAGGATTGATGAGACCACGGAATCCTGTTTATGAGGAAAAAACTAAAATCATTTATGAAGGCCTTGAACCTGGCACTCTTATCCAGTTTTTTAAAGATGATAATCTTTTAGAAAACAACCCACGCTGTGCAACACTCAATGGAAAAGGAGTGTTGAATAACAGAATATCTGAGTACATGTTCACGCAACTCGGTAAAATCGGCATTCCACATTACTTTATTCGCAGAATCAACATGCGAGAACAGTTAGTTCGCGATGTAGAAATGATTCCTCTCTTAATAACTGTTCGGAATACTGCGGCGGGATCTTTAGCTAAAAGACTGAATATACCCGAAGGATTGTCACTTCCGCGATCTCTTGTCGAATTTTATTATCTACCTGATTCTTCTGAAAAGACGTTAGTCTCTGAAGAACATATAACGGCTTTTAACTGGGCAAATCAATCTGAAGTCGAGGAGATGACCGCTTTAAGCATTCGAATCAATGATTTCATGACAGGACTTTTTCTTGGAATTAATATTCAACTTGTAGACTTTCGCATTAAATGCGGACGTCTTCTTGACGACGATATCTTACGTATTGTACTTGCAGATGAAATATTTCCCGATTGTTGTCGATTATGGGATCTGAGCAAAAAAGAAGAATGTGATAAAAAACGTTTTAGCAAAAGCAATGATCAATTATTAGAAGGTTATTCTGAAGTAGCCCGCCGCTTGGGAATATTTAAAAAAAATGAGCCAGCACTCAAAGAAAATCTTATTTTAAATAGAAAATAATAAAAAGGAGAATAAATTTGTGATAAAAGCCAATGTTGTCGTTAAACTTAAGAAAGATGTCCTAGATCCTCAAGGGAAAGCATTAAAAACCGCCCTTTCGAATATTGGATTCCATAATATTAATCAGATTCGCCAAGGAAAAATTTTTGACATAGAAATGGATGAAACGCTCTCGGATATTGCAGAAGAAGAACTAGAATCTATCTGTCAAAATCTTCTTGCTAATCCTGTCATCGAAGACTACGATATCAAAGTTCAAAAATCGTCAAGTTAGCGAATTTCTCTACTTCAAAGAATAAATACTTTTTACGCGTGTAAAATGACCTTTAGAACATTGGCAACGTTGCTACTTTTTTTTGATCTTAATACGTTTTTTCCATAACTTTTTAGAAGCATCCATGAAAACCGCTATAGTACAGATTCCAGGCTTGAATCGCGATAACGATATGATCAAAGCCATAACAAAAATAATCGGACAATCTCCAATTTTAGTATGGCAATCTGATACTGATATTCCAGATGTCGATCTGATTGTGATTCCTGGTGGTTTCTCTTATGGCGATTATCTTCGCTGTGGAGCAATTGCGGCACGTACTCCTGTAATGCAAGCCATTAAAAAAAAGGCACAACAAGGAATAAAAGTAATGGGAATCTGTAATGGATTTCAAATTCTTGTAGAACTAAATTTACTCCCTGGTATCCTTATGCGTAATTGTTCTTTAAAATTTGTTTGTAAGCAAGTTTTATTAGAGGTCGTCAATTCCAATACAGCATTTACCAAATCATATAAGATGAACCAAATTATCAAATGTCCTGTAGCCCACCACGATGGTAATTATTTTATCGACGCAAAAGGATTAGCTGAAATAGAAAAAAATAATCAAATTGTATTTCGCTATGCATCTGGCACCAATCCCAACGGATCACTCCACGACATTGCAGGCGTTATAAATCGACGAGGAAACGTACTAGGCATGATGCCCCATCCAGAAAATATAATAGAAAAATTCCACGGGGGAATAGATGGTCGTGGTCTCTTTGCATCTCTTCTTACTTAAAAAAAGCAAAACTGTGAATATAAACTATAAAAAACACTCCTAAAAGTGTAGAGAACGCAAATTTTGGTACAAATTTGGTATAAAAAAGACAAAAATCCTAATTTTTATTTATTTTTATTGCAAAAGAAATGCCGTTTTCACGTATTCTGCATTATTAACATATCTTATATTTATTATGATCTGTACATAAGATATTTTCTTGTATATTGAGGAGTTCAACGTTCTGTAATTTATGTGTATAACATAAATATTGACAGAATATAAATTACCGCCATTGTAATATAAACTCTTTGAATTTTTTATCAAGATTGCGAACTATTGATGTCTAAGCCGTCGCCCATACTCGAAATTCTCACTGCGCATGGTCTCACAAAAGACGAGTGTGATCAAATAATACATATTCTCAAACGCCAACCAACTTTGACAGAGATAGGTATTATATCAGCCATGTGGAACGAACACTGTTCTTATAAATCTTCAAAGAAATGGTTGAGAACTCTCCCTACTACTGGCAAGCATGTTATCCAAGGACCCGGAGAAAATGCTGGCGTTGTTGATATTGGAGGTGGTGATTGTGTTGTTTTTAAAATGGAAAGCCATAATCATCCATCCTATATCGAACCATATCAAGGAGCTGCGACAGGTGTAGGAGGTATTCTACGTGATATTTTTACAATGGGTGCACGTCCTGTTGCCGCTATGAACTCATTGCGATTTGGTGCTATTCATCATCCCAAAACAAAACACCTATTGTCAGGAGTAGTAGCAGGTATTGCTGGCTATAGTAATTCTTTTGGTGTCCCGACGGTAGGAGGAGAAGTTGAATTCCTCCCTTGTTATAATAACAATATTATCGTCAATACTTTTGCAGCTGGAATCGCTAAAACCAATGCAATTTTTTCTTCAAAAGCAAGAGGAATAGGACTGCCTCTTGTCTATTTAGGAGCTAAAACTGGTCGAGATGGCATTGGTGGAGCTTCTATGGCTTCAGAAGAATTTGGAGAAAATATTGCGAAAAAACGCCCTACCGTTCAAGTGGGTGATCCATTTACAGGCAAGTGTTTATTGGAAGCATGTCTCGAGTTAATGAACACTGATGCTGTCATTGCCATTCAAGATATGGGAGCAGCTGGATTAACGTGTTCAGCAATAGAGATGGGAAATCAAGGAAACCTAGGAATTACACTAGATCTTGATAAAGTGCCAACATGTGAAGAAGGAATGACTGCTTATGAAATGATGCTTTCGGAAAGTCAAGAGCGCATGCTCATGATTCTCAATCCAGAAAAGCAACATAAAGCCCAAGAGATTTTAAATAAATGGGGGCTTCATTTCTCAATTATTGGTATAACTACGAATGACAAGCTCTTTCGCGTAATCCATCGTGGTGAAGAAGTTGCTAATCTTCCAATCAAAGCTTTAAGCGATGAGGCTCCTGAATATGATAGAGCATGGTGTGAACCTATTACTATTCCCCCTTCAAATCCTCAACTCCTTTGCTCAGATGAAGACTGTACTAAGAGTCTTCTCAAACTTTTGTCTTCTCCCAATCTATCTTCAAGGAGATGGGTATATGAACAGTATGATACAATGATTCAAAGCAATTCTATACAGCTTCCAGGTGGAGATGCAGGCGTTATCCGTGTAGAAGGACATGAAACGAAAGCTCTAGCTTTTTCTTCTGATGTAACACCACGCTATGTTAAAGCAGATCCTTTTGAAGGAACAAAACAAGCAGTTGCTGAATGTTGGCGCAATATTATAGCAACTGGAGCAAAACCGTTGGCTATAACAGATAACCTTAACTTTGGTAATCCTGAAAAAGAAGAGATAATGGGACAGTTTGTTCATTCTGTCAAAGGGATACGAGAAGCCTGTCAAATATTAGATTTTCCAATAGTATCAGGCAATGTATCCTTTTATAATGAGACTAATGGGCAATCTATTTTCCCAACTCCAACCATTGCTGGAGTTGGAATCCTTCCTGATTATTCACTCATGACACGCATTGACAGCGCTCATGAAGGTGATCTTATCTTGATGATCGGCAATGATGGTTGTCATCTTGACTGTTCAATGTATAGCCTTGAATGTGCATCTAGTAACATAGGTCCTCCTCCAAAAGTTGATTGTCATCTTGAAAAGAATCATGGATTTTTTGTTCTTTCTATGATTAATGCAAAGAAGATTACAGCATGCCATGATATCTCCACAGGAGGACTCATCATTACTCTAGCAGAGATGACAATATCTTCTGCAAAAGGAATGGATATTATTTTGCCTATAGAAATAGAAAAAGATCCAAAGCCTTTTCTTTTTGGAGAGGATCAAGGACGCTATGTTGTTTGCATCTCCCCAGAAAATCAGGATTTAGTAATGTCTGAAGCAAATAATAAAAATATTCCCTTGCGGTACTTAGGAAAGGTATCCGGTAGTACTTTGTCTATTCATAACATACTCAATATCCCTGTTGCGACATTACAAACAAAGTATGAATCGTGGTTTCCTGAATTTATCAGTGAATCAACAGTGTAAATTATAAATATTGGAGGCAGTCAGTGTCAATGAATCCACACGAAATAGAGAAAATGATCAAAAAAGGAATACCTCAATCCATTGTCACCATCCATGATCTAGCAGGAGATGGCAACCATTATGCTGCAGAAATTATTTCAGAAGAGTTTCGTGGTAAGAATCGCATACAACAACATCAAATGGTATATGATTCTTTAGGAAATAAAATGGGGAATGCTCTGCATGCACTCTCTATTAAAACCTCAGTTCCGGATTCTCAATAATACAGATCAGACAATAAAAATTTAATTGAATTCTAATAATAATAAAATGGAGTACATGAACTATGAATAGTAGTGTTAATAGCATCATTCAAAACGAAATCAAAAAAAATGATGTTGTTTTGTTTATGAAGGGTACCCCCACATCTCCACGCTGTGGTTTTTCTGGGAAAGTAGTACAAGTTCTTGATAGTCTTGGTGTATCTTATAAAGGAATAGACGTACTTGCAGATGATGCCTTACGTCAAAGTATAAAGGAATATTCAAATTGGCCAACTATTCCTCAACTCTATGTCAAAGGTGATTTTATTGGTGGTTGCGATATTGTGTGTGAAATGTTTGAATCTGGTGAACTTCACGAAATTTTAAGTATAGATAGAATATAGGCGTAAGAAAGACTAATTATATCATTCTTCCAGTGCTATTTTCAATTGTGAAAGATTCATGCCGTGAAAAAGAAACTTCCCTTAAAGTTACGAAATTCCAATATTAGTCACATGGAATTTGTCATAGTTATAGCAATGTTGATGGCTATTAATTCTCTTGGCATAGATATAATACTCCCATGTTTGCCTAAGATTAGTGATTCTTTGCATCTCAGCAATGAAAATTACGGACAGCATTTAATATCTTTTTATCTTATCGGCTATGGGATAGCTCAAATTTTTTACGGACCTTTATCAGACCGTTTTGGTCGTAAAATTGTAATGATGTTTGGACTAGTTATACATATTATCTCTACATTCATCATGGTCACTATTAATTCATTTACTGGAATGCTTTGTATGCGCTTGATCCAAGGCATAGGAGGGGCTGCTCCTCGTATTATTACCATTTCAATTATTCGCGATATTTATGATGGACGCGACATGGCTAAGGTCTTATCTATAGCCATGATGATTTTTATGATTATGCCAATATTAGCACCTAGTATAGGTCAAGCCACGGTTGCCTTGTCAGGTGGTTGGATCGGGATTTTTGTTTGTATGGGAGTAATCACTACTTTCATTACACTTTGGTATTACATACGTTTCCCCGAAACACTCGATCCGCGCGATGTGCGTCCTTTGAATTTATATGCTATACTACATAGCTTTTCTCTTATATTCAAACATCGCGCTTCTACCTTGTACAATATTGCTAACAGCTTAACTATGGGAGCAATACTAGGATTTGTAAACTCCTCGCAGCAGATCTATGTGGGCATCTATCAGTTAGGAAATTTGTTTCCTATAGCTTTTGCAGTAGGTGGATTCGCTATGTCTATTGCCTCTTTTATCAATTCCCGTCTAGTCGAAAAATTCGGCATACGCCGAGTATCACATTATTCTTTGCTGATTTTTTTCATGATTACAGGATCGTGGCTTTTAGTACAAATTACTTCTAATCACCCTATTCACTTACTGATTTTCATCGCATTTTTCTTTTTAGCATCGTTTCAATTTGGATTAATCAATTCCAATTTTAGTAGCATCTCTATGGAGCCATTTTCACATTTAGCCGGAACAGCATCATCTATATTTGGCTTTATTAATACAGTGATCAGCACAATTTTAGGAATAATAATAGGACAATCATTTAATGGAACAACTTATCCTATTACCATCGGATTTTTCGGAATAGCAGTCTCCAGTTTTATTTGCATTCTTATAGTTGAAAAGAATCAAATGTTTAGGAAAACAGAACTACGATAGAATCAATAATTCGCATAAGGTTATGGTATTATATGCTTTTTACATCATTAAGGTAATTTTCCCCTATTTCATGGAAGTATTCGCGTATTGTCTTAATACATAGAATCCCGTGAAATAGGAAAGAAAGGGAAATATAGGTTAAGAAGACTTTGAAGATCTGCTTATTAAGAAAAATAAAAAATCAGAAATGCATGAAAATGCAAATTTTTTTATCGAATTTTTGCGTTGTTTTTATTCTTTTTTGTGTATTTCGTTTTATGTTCTAAATGTAAGATCATAATCTCATCATCTAATCGTAAGAGAAGGAAAGTTTTCTTTATCCTCTACTATCTCTTTAAAATCCAAACATTCTATTAGAGGATTGAAGATCGCAAGAAAACACTCTTTCCTGCTACTTTTTCCCTTCAAGTAGTGCATAGTCCTTGATTTAAATAGATCGTAAAACATGAATATATCCGAATAAATCCTTAAAAATAAAAAAAAGATGAAATTTCCTAAACATCTCGCGGGTCGTCTGGATATCACTCCGACTGGGAAAAATTTGTATGTAACCTATGAAATAGCAATAGGAATAGTAAAAGAACCTATAAATCAATCATTACTGATTTATATAAAGAAGTGCATAGGATATTTTGCATTATCATTCCGAATACCAAATACTTTTCTACCAATGAATGCACCTTTAGTTGTAAATTTATATGCAATATCCATAAAACCAATATCTTCACAACCATGACAACTTCTCAAAGGATAAGAAAAAATTAATTCTATTAATCCATCTTTATGACTGCTTTTAACGAAATGTCCCGCACTATAAGGGAAAACACCTGGATTTCTTAATACAAAATCCTTTGCTATAGGAGAAGAATCGTAAAGCTGATGAACACTAGAATCATTGATATCAATAATATGGCTTCCCACGGTAGGAATAAGCAAAGTCCCGCTATTCTCATTAGCTCTATAAGGATATTGCACCTCTACGATACCAATTAAAGCTTCCTTACGATATGAAGATACGTATCCAGGCTCTAAGTATTTTTCCAGATATTGAGCCGCTCGTAACGCTTCTTGGGTTCCTCCCGTTTTTTTAATACTTGTGATAATACAGTTGTCAAAGTTCTCATCGAATTCATGTGCTCGTTTACATTGGAAGTATGTTTCCGAATCTCCTTTCCATACCGCTTTTTCAGAAAAAAAGAGAAGATGGTTTTGTGGAGTACTGCTCTGTTGAAAATAAAAAGCTAAAATCACTCCAACCAAAACCAATAATATGATAATCGCGATCTTATATTTCATGTTTACCCTACTTCAATCTCTCGTAATAAATATTATGCCATTATATTAATTAAAAAATTAAACACTTGGTCATAAGCGTTTTTATAAATCTATTTGGCCTTACCTTCAGAATATTTAAGGATTCACACATGGCAAATAACACAGGATTAAGCCCTATTCAAGCAGGAGAAAAGCGGGTCAATGTCGATGATAAACGCATGTTGAATGCCCGCTCCGACGTCAATCAGTTATTACCCCTAAAATACGGATGGGCATGGGAAAAGTATTTATCTGCTTGCAATAATCATTGGATGCCAACCGAAGTACCTATGCAAGACGATCTTGCACTGTGGAAATCAAAAAACGGATTGACAGATGATGAACGCCTGATGATTAAACGTAACCTCGGATTTTTCGCCTCTTCTGAAAGCCTAGTCGCTAACAATATTGTCCTAGCAATCTATCGCCATCTTTCTAATCCTGAATGTCGACAATATCTCCTACGACAAGCATTCGAAGAAGCAGTGCATAGCCATACCTTCCAATACATTATCACTAGTCTCGGTCTTGATGAAGGAGAACTATTTAACATGTATCGAGAAGTCCCTTCCATCACCGCTAAAGCCAATTGGGCTTTACAGTATACTCAAACTCTGAGCTCTCCATCCTTCACTACTGGAACAAAAGACGCAGATCAAGAATTCTTACAAGATCTCTTCGTTTTTTATGTCGTGTTTGAAGGAATGTGGTTTTACACGGGGTTTGCTCAAATACTATCGCTAGGAAGAGCCAATAAAATGGTGGGAATCGCCGAACAATATCAATACATCATGCGAGATGAATCACTGCATCTCAATTTTGGTATTGATGTCATCAACCAAATTAAAATCGAAAACCCCCATCTTTGGACAAAAGAGTTCCAACAAAAAAGTCGCACCATGCTCCATGAAGCTACCCTCCTCGAAATCGCCTATGCACATGAAACAATGCCAAAAGGGTTCGTGGGGTTAAATGCTCCCTCATGTGAACAATATATGCAGTTCATCGCCAATCGTCGTTGTCACCAAATCGGTTTAGAACCTTTGTTCAAATATACAGAAAACCCTTTCCCTTGGATGAGTGAAGTAATAGATTTGAAAAAGGAAAAAAACTTCTTCGAAACTCGGGTCACAGAATATCAACAAGGAGCAGAGTTGAAATGGGATTGACAAATATTTTTGATTAAAATACAAAGTGAAAAGTGTTTATCCTATACTTGGTACATCTTAAGGCGATTATATATGGTAAGGCCTAAAATAAAAAAAAAGGAATCGCATGAGTATGAATATCAAATTATGTGTGATGTCTGAATAATGGTACGTGTTTTTTGTGCAATAATCTTTGTATTAATTACGTTTATTGGGGAATTTTCCCAAGCGTTAGAGCATGAGGATGAATTAAAGGTCAACTTTGGTCTCATGCGACGAGTAATGATTGATTTATGGAGCCGTGAAATCTCTTCATATAGAACACCTCTTTCTTTAGATTTGGATTATAAACACAGGGTTTATCTGGATACATACAAAAGCTTTAGCATAAATCTCGGATTTGAAACATTTAATGAAATAGTTAACCCAACTACGATGAGAGTGTTGGTTCTGCCTGTGTTATCTATGCATAAAACATGGAATAATAATTTTGATGATTCCTATTTTTTTAAGAAAATAGGAGTCGGTGTCGTAGCATCTACTGGGTTCAATACAGGCGATAAGTGGCTTGGAGCAGAGATGGGAATGTCATTTTACGTATACCCGACACCGTGGCTTATATTACAGAGCGATTTTGCGATTCGTCACGCCAGTAGCGATGTTGTTGTATGTATGCGTTATCAAGCGAAATTTCTGATAACTGATAGTATAGGTATTCTTTATCGAAATGTATCAGCAGTGTCAGCGGCAGTAGATAAGAATATAGGTTTAGGCGTTACTAAGATAGGTCTTGATTATGTTTATAAATTCTAATTACTCTTCTTCTGAATTATTTATGAAAAATAATTATCTATCATAGTGTTTTTCATTATTTAAAAAATAGCTTTTTTCATCTTCTTTTTTGCACGATTTTATCGGTAAACCAGAAGCGAAGATTTTATTCTTAACCATACTCACGTCGTAAAGACATCCTGCCTATCATGTTCTCCATAATGTTGTTTTTGAAGATAGGTTTCTTAAAGCCTAAGTGCTTATACCCATCACTTTTAGCATCTATAAGAACAAATTCAGCCCCTGAGTTTTTAATCGCCATAAAAGCCTTATAAGCAATTTTCGATCCAATCCCTCTTTGTCTATAGTCGGGAAGAACTACAAAAGGACCTCTTAAAAAAGCTCTATATTTACCTATTTGGATAGGATCGGTTGATAAGTCTTTGATTAATCATGATTCGGTTTTAGTATTACCTTTACTTAAGTTATAGAAGAATAAATAATACATCCAAATATTTTGATTCACGTCCAAGAACGCACTCTTCCCACATCAATATGAAGAAATTTGGAATAATAACCAACTCCTCCTCTTTTAAGACGTATAGCTATCTTGTACAGGCTCCTTAAAGAAACTCCTGGAATATAAAAATCAACAGCTTTCCCCAAAACATGTTGACTTTTCCTAGCTATCTTACGATTTCGCCTACTCAACATTTTATTGGTTTCTTGCGTACGATATCCTGATAATATATAAATATATTCGGGTACACTGAAATATTGTTGTATCTCCCATAAAAAATCAAACAACTGTGGATCCATATCTATAGATTGTTTGGAATGCCAATCATACAATAAACGATTTAATTGTGATAAACCTTCTTGATTATACTGGCTACCACGTTTAAAAGTAACGATCGCTTTAGATCCCGTGGAAACTACATAAATTTTCAAAGTCCTCACTTCTTCTTGATCGAGAAGATCACTAGACATAGAAGATTGTTGATGATATTTTATAAGATCGGGTGAGAGGGAATAAATTGGACTAGTTACGAAAAATGATGCTACGGATACATACAATCCTATCCAAATAACTTTTAAGATACGGAATATTTCAGTTTTCTTCATATATCTCCCTATATACATATTCTAAAACACTACAAGAGAGCTATTGATCTCAATATTCTTGATCAACACACATATGCTGTAAAGGCATGTAACCCTCTAATAGTCGTTTTAAAGGATATTTTCTATTTTTTATATGATTTACAGTTAACATCATATGTACAAGATACTGAAAAAACATGATTTTATTATATTATCATTTTCAGTACATCAAAGGGATTTTGGATAATTTATACCAATAGTTTTTTTCTTCTTCTTAAATATTTTTAGTTAATAAGAAAAAAACTGTAAGACACGCAGTGTGTTTAAAACAAATCATCTATAGAAGATATTCTAATCCAATCTGCTTGAAATTGATGACATAACCATGTTTTTTGTCTTTTAGCGTATTTATTTGTTGCGATGATACCCCTTTGTAATGTTTCGTCATAATTTATTTCACCCTTTAATAACGCAATAATATCTCGCACTCCTATTGCTTTCATTATTGGTAAATCCAACGATAAATTCATTTTCATAAGACTACGTATTTCATCTATCGCACCTGATTCTAACATTTGTGTAAAACGTCGACGAATTCTCTCTTTTAATGCGCTTCTCTCAGGAAGAATGATAATCTTATGGGCTGATTCAAGGGGTATGAAAGGATTTGGTGCTTGTTTCCAAAATTCTATGATAGACTGGCCAGAAACTAATTTAATTTCAAGAGCACGTGCGATTCTTTGTCCATCAGAAGGATGAATCTGTCGTGCTACAATAGAATCAAGACTAGACAATTCATCATGGAGAATATGGGAACCATATTGTTTCAATTTTTCACGTATCTTTTCTCTTATTGCAGTAGGTATTTCTGGCATAATAGAGAGTTGACCTGTTAATGCACGAAAATAAAGACCTGTCCCACCTACTATTATAGGTAAAAAACCGTTTTTTTGTACCTCTGCAATTTTTTTGATAGCATAACGCAACCATTTTCCAGTAGAATAAGACTTCTGAGCAGGAACATAACCATAAAGATAATGAGGAATCGATTGCATGTCTTGATCAGATGGTCGAGAAGTCAAAATACGGAGTGTATCATAAACTTGCATACTATCAGCATTAATAATCGCACCATTGAATTTATGCGCCAAATTCACAGCACAAAGGGATTTACCACTTGCTGTTGGACCAGATATAAAAATCGCTTTAGTATGTGTTGAAAGGAACATCATCATCATGGCTCTTATTGCTACACTTATAACTCATCGCTCTCATCCTATACTGAATATCTCCCTTGTTAAACAAATAATGCAGATAGTAAATTCTTCTATATTTTACTGGCTCGCAGATTCTATTGCCTGTGATATCATCCTTCCTTTAGAAGGAATGATAGATCATCATAGAAGTAAAATACTTTCTATTATTGCAGATAAACCTATTGATCTTATTATACATCGACACGAAAATAGACGGAAAAATCTTCTCATCGCCGACATGGATTCTACTATGATAGAGCAAGAATGCATTGACGAACTTGCAGATTTAATAGGAATAAAAGAAAAAGTTTCTCTTATTACCGCTCGTGCAATGAATGGAGAAATACCTTTTCAAGATTCACTTCGTGAAAGAATATCGCTATTCAAAGGAACTTCCACAAAAATTATTGATTCTCTCCTTGAAAAAAAAATTACATATAATCCTGGAGGATATGAACTCGTCCATACTATGAAACAAAACGGTGCTTCTACTCTTCTAGTTACAGGTGGATTCTCAATTTTCGCTCGTTTTATTGCTCAACATCTTGGATTTGATCAGTATTATGCGAATCGTTTCATAGAGAAAGATGATAGATTGACAGGACAAGTGATGGAACCAATTATTGATGGTACAGCAAAATCACAAATTCTACTAGAAGCCATACAAAAACTGCAAATTAATCCCGAAGATACCATTGCCGTCGGTGACGGTAACAATGATCTTGATATGCTTAGAGTAGCAGGATATGGAGTTGCTTTCCATGCTAAACCAGCCCTTGCAAAGCAAGCAAAAATACGTATTGATCATAGCGATCTTGAAGCCTTATTATATATTCAAGGATATAAGAAAGACGAGATCGTAAAATCTCCTTAAAAACCTTTAATTGCTAAATCAATGCGAGTTATATTCTTATTCTGAGAATAGTAATCTGACGAAAGGTAAATTGTCTTATTAAGGCTTATGTCTTTTGTATACTAACGACGCGTTCAATTGAGCTGACTGTCAAATGTACTCTTATTAACTGAAATAATTTGCAGAAGAAAGCGATAGTATCATATTCTTCGGATATTTATCTACTTATGATCTGATTTAATTCATAAAATATGCACACCGATATTTGCAAATATTCTTATCATTTCATTTCTCTTCATCCTTTGCTCAGAATATTTTCCTCTAAAAAGAGACTATAAATTAACAAGCAAGAGATATTTTTGTTCAAGTATAAATTAATTGTCATCTTATTTTCTATATGATTAATTATAACGTAAAATCAATATTTTAAATTCCCTTACCTTCTAAATATCCTGCCCTCCTCCATTGATTCTACAATGTTTTTTTATAGCTTTCCCGCACCTTTCAACCCCGAAAAAAGAGGGAAAATCATGTAAGAAAGAATGGTTAGATAGTGTAGCTAGACAGTTTATAAAGGATTACACATTCCATGGACATGGGGCACACGGTTTAAAACTGTCTACTTCAGGGGTTATTACAAAAACAACGGAACTTAGGTCAAAAGTTATTATAGAAACATCCCACATTATAAATATTAAAATCGGCTAGACCTAGTTTAAACTCTTTTCTTCTGAACTATTTTATCGGTGTCCAAATCCCATGGGTGTAATCATAGTGGAATGTGGCTTTTACCTTTGTTTTTACCGATGAAAAACCTATTCTCTGCTTGATATTTCAGAAGGATAAGCCCAGTTATAATATCAGCTCTTCTAATCCCTGACCCCTATTTTCGCACTTCTATTCGACAAAATACCTGATTTTATCGTCATACAACCTCTTAATTCTTCTCGGATAAGTTCTTGTATTTTTTTGTCGTTAAACGTAATGCCAGTGAGGGTCAGATTAATGTTAGATGTCAATTTACCTGCATCCATGCAGTTAGACCGTAGAACCAATAATATATAACTGCCCTACAATTTAACCTTCTTGAGTACGAAGGTTTATAATTGGCCTTCTATTAAAGGCAGTTACTCGAAGGTCAAGATCGCCAATAAAATTTCCTTAGTATCAATATTCTTTTCTATAATTTTTCTGTCTTTCTTGGAAGCGATCAAAATACTTGAAAAAATCCGAATCTGGCGAAAGAACCAAAAAGGTATCTGATGAAGCCAAAGAATCCGTATATGCTCTCATAGAACGATAAAATTCGAAAAATTCAGGATCTTTCTGAAATACATTAGAGAGAATACGCCCCCTTTCCGCTTCACCCTTCCCATAATTTATTTCAGAATCACGTCGCGCTTCAGATAAAATCTGAGTTGCTTTACGATCAGCAATAGACATGCGTTTTTGTCCCTCTTCTCTTCCTCTAGCACGGATAAACTCAGCCTCTGCTAAGCGTTCTGCTTTCATCCGATCATATGTTTGTTGAGAAACTTCCTGTGTTAAATCAGTACGTAGAACGCGCACATCTTCTATACTAATTCCTAATTTTTCAGCATCGTAGCGCAAATCTTCACATACCTCCATCATCATTTTTTCACGTTGTTTGGATAAAGCATCATCAAAACGACGTAATCCATAAACACGCCGGATAGATGCATCAAGACGAGTACGTAAGCGAGATTCTGCAGCAATACGATCACACGAAACAGATTGACAAAATAAAGAGGGATCAATGATTCTATAAGTCATCATAGCATCAACTTCATAGAATTTCCCATCAGAAACTTGTACTCTAATATTATCAAGATTTAGACGCATAATTTGTTTTTGCAGATATTTAACTCTATCAACATTCATAAAAGAAAATGGCATTTTAAAATAAATGCCTGGCTCTCTATAGGTAGCATGAATCTTTCCAAATCGAGTAACAATCGCTTGTTGACGCGCATCAACAATAAAAAAAGACGAGAAAGAAAGCCCCAATAAAAGAAAAATAAAAAGAAAAAAAACTATACAAGACTTATTACTCATGATTGATACCACCTAATTTCCCTTTTTGTTGAATACGAGAAAAAGCTTCATTGAGAGGTAAATAAGGCATAACGGACTGTTTTTTATCAATAATAACTTTTTTTGCTTTCTTTAAAATACCTTCCATGGTTTCTAGATATATTCTTTTGCGAAGCAATGTAGGTGCATTAACATACTGTCCATAAATAGACAAGAAACGATCTGCTTCTCCCTGTGCTTCTTGAATGATGCGATCCTTATAAGCAATAGAAGACTCACGAATATGAGAGGCTTCACCGCGAGCTGATCCTAATACCCGATTAGAATATTTGTTGGATTCTTCAACAAAACGATCCTCATCCTGCTCTGCACGTTGCACTTCATCAAAAGCATCCGCCACTTCCCGAGGAGGAGAAGCATCTTCAATGGAAATTGTATTGATCAATATCCCGGATTTATAATAATCCATGGTCTTTTGAATGAGATTTCTTACTTCTAAAGCTATTTGTTGACGTTGAGATCGAAAAATATCAACTGCAAATCTTCTTCCAACCACCTCACGCATAGCACTTTCAGAGACTTGTTTTAAAGTTTCTCCAGGATTCTCTAAATTGAATAGATATAAGCGAGGATCGGTCACGACATACAAGACAGAAAAATGTAAACCGACGATATTTTGATCCCCAGTAAGAATCAATCCACTATTAGAGCCAACACTTGCAGACCGCCCTCCTATCTTCTGCTGTCGCTCTATAACCTTCACAATTTCGACTTGATCAATCGGCCAAAACATCATGTGTAAACCAGGTAAAAAAACATCATTTTTTGGTTTACCAAAGCGTAACTCTACGGCTCTCTCATCAGGATGAACAATATATATTGATTGAAAAGCACAAAATGAACCTATCAATAAAAGAATAATATAAACAGAGCCATAACTCTTAAAAAAAGGTATCAGATCGAACTTATCCTTTATATAACGAATGATTGCCTCAACGTCAAAAGGAGGAAGACCATCACCGTTACCATTGGAACCACTTAATCTAGTAGGACGCCAGTCACTATTGTTCTTGTCATAAGACATCAAAATCTCTTAAACCAAAATGAATCAAAAATAGTACTCCAAAATGGATTCCCTTATAAACAGACGACTCCATAACGTCAACTATAATAATTGTATAACTTTACGAACAATTCTTTGAAAGAAAGCGATCATATATCACAAATCGTGTTGGATAATCATCTCCTTCTCCTGCAGGAGTGATAATTTCTTTTTCCTGTTTTTTCCAAATATTAGAATCAATAGAAGGGAAAAAAACATCTCCTTCTATTTCTTTTTCTATATGTGTAATGTACAGAGTATGTGCTAAACTGATCGTCTGTGCATAAATTTCCCCTCCTCCTATAATAAATATTTTCTTGCTTCCTGTTTTAGAAGCGAGATCAAGGGAATCAAGTATAGATGATGCTAGTACAGCTTCTGGATTCACACTTGCACGACGTGTGTTATCACGCGTGATAATAATGTTAGTTCTTCCTGGTAAAAGTCGACCGATTGACTGAAACGTACGATAGCCCATAACCACTGGATTTCCTGTAGTCAAGCTTTTGAAGCGTTTTAAATCGGAAGAAATCTTCCAAGGCATACCACCACAACTTCCAATAACATTATTACGTGTAATTGCAGCAATCAAAATAATTTCCGGTCTTGTCATCATACTGATACCTTAGCTAAAATAGCCGCATGTGGTTCATAAGACCTAAGAGTGAAATCTTCGTATCGGAATGATAATAAATCCACAATATTTGGATTAATGATCATTTGAGGCAAAGTTCTTGGAGATCGAGAAAGTTGTAAATCAGCTTGTTCAAAATGGTTATTATATAAGTGCACATCCCCAAGCGTATGAATAAATTCTCCATACTGGAATCCGATGACACTTGCCAACATCATCGTCAAAAGCGAATACGATGCAATATTGAATGGTATTCCAAGGAAAACATCTCCCGAACGCTGATATAATTGACATGATAACTTACCATTATCAACGTAAAATTGAAAAAGACAGTGACACGGTGGTAATGCCATTTTGTCTATCAAAGCAACATTCCAGGCTGATACTATATGACGGCGAGAATATGGATCAGCACGCAGACTCTGAACAATAGAGGAAATTTGATCAATAACATTTCCATCATAGTCAGGCCAAGAACGCCATTGTACTCCGTATATAGGACCTAATTCACCATCTTTATCAGCCCATTCATCCCATATACTCACACCATGGCGATGAAGATAAGAGACATTGCTATCTCCCCTTAAAAACCAAAGAAGTTCATGAACAACAGATTTCCAATGTACTTTTTTGGTCGTTAGCAAAGGAAAACCTTTAGATAAATCAAAACGCATTTGATAACCAAAAGTACTACGCGTTCCTACGCCTGTACGGTCTCTACGATCAGAACCAAATTTAATAACATGACGAAGAAGATCTAAATACTGGTGCATTCTTCCAACCTATTTTTTCACACAAAAATATCATTCACTGTTCTTTGAAAATGCCCTTCCAATATGAGTAAAACACATATATAATAATTGTGCTATTAGAAATATGGCTATAGCGATAAATAGTCGACGTAATAAGCTTGTTGGACCCGGGGGCAGTACCCGGCGCCTCCACCATAGATGGTAGCATGGGTCATTTCTTGTAACCGAGAATTTATACCGCAACATTACGGGGGCGAAATAGGATAGACAAGAGTGTAAAGGTTGAAAGTTCGCTCGGCATAGTACCGCCGTTATCGGGCTAAAAATGTAGTTGCAAATGACAACTCTGCTAGAGAAGTTCTCGCTGCCTAGTCAGTGTGATTTCTCACCTTAACTCCTGATGGGTTGCACTATCAGGCGGGGTTTGGAGGCACCTGGCAACAGAAGCCTCTTTAACAAGCGTGCACATTGTTATTTTCTCTTGAAACATATCGTGCTATACTTTTGTATAGTCAGGAGATGACCCCTAATAAAAAATGGTGTCATTGTGGAATTTTTTTTCAAGTCGTTGGCAATGGTTTTTTATTATTAAATGGATAGATACTTTGATGAATTATGATCATATTCGCTATGATATCTTAGCTAAAGAAGCACTTCGCGGTCTTGTTAAAGTCGTGTTGTCAGAGGTTGCATCTATTGGCTCTCTTCCAGGAGAACATCATTTTTATATAACTTTTGCTACGAATGCTCGAGGAGTTCGTATCTCGCAAAATCTTAGAAAAAATTACCCTGAAAAAATGACTATAGTAATTCAGAATCAGTTTTGGGACCTGAAAGTTCTTGATAATCATTTTGAAGTAGGCCTTTCTTTTTCTAATGTACCAGAACGCTTAGTTATTCCTTTTAATGCTATTAAGGGATTTTATGATCCATCTGTTAATTTTGAATTGGAATTTGATGTTCATATTGAACACATAGAAGAAAAACTAGAAGGAGGGAACACAGGAAAAGTCCTTACATCCCCTGATAATTTCGATAAGAATCAAACTAATTCTGTATCCCAAGATTCTTCAAAAAAGAAAAGTACGAAGAAACAGAACAAAAATAAGATGGCTTCAGTAATTTCCTTAGATAATTTTAGGAAGAAATAATTTAAGGAAATATGATCCATCTGGCACTTCGTGATTAAATACGAGAATAGGATCACATAGAAAAAATTTGATACGATCAATACGTCGACTCAGTAAAAAAATACCCCCTCTAATTCCCGTAAATATCTAATAAATTACTTCTCTATAATTCTCAGAATATTCGCTAACATAACACAATGTCGTGGGAGCCAAGGCAATCATCCATCAGTAGGACAACATGTGCGGAGACGGCTGCTATCCCAGCTCGTCCGTTTATGAGGCTGAATAATGGCAATGAAGGTAGTGATGATGGCTCTTTCATAAAAACGGGCATTTTCATTCACCAAAAACTCTTCGCGCTGGCGGAATCACTTAACCTGTAATCACAAAATCATTTTATCTCCTGAAAAGTTTTCTTGATTTTCTTTATCGTGAGAATTATCTTTTTCCTCTTTTTTATTTACAGAGTATTGGATGTCATCTTTTTTAAGATCATCGTTTTTATTTTTTTTTTCTTCTTCTTCAAAAAAATCGGTTTCATTCAAATCATGCATGCTCTCTGCTCCATTCTCAGAAAAATTCAGAAGATTTTCTTCATCCTGAGAAACCTTTGTTTTATTATCCTCGTCTGTAGAAGAATTAGGGAGAATTGATTGTAATTTATACCGTGATATACGTACATTTCCATCAGAAATTTTAAAATTTCCCGAAAGACGTGACTTCTTCGCAGAGAGCTCTAGATTTAATAATTTAGAGAAATCACCCGCAACAGAAAATACACCACTATAAATAGGTTGTTTTTCATTCCAAAAAAGATTTCCAAACAAATCAATAATAATAGGATAAGCAAGAGGAAATAACTGTATTTTTAAGGAAATAGCCTTATTTTTAGCAGGGAAATTAGCTGTAATCTTAAACGCACTTCTTTTATTGTCAAAATTCCCAGTTCCTTCAGCAATAACAGACCCTTTGATAGAATCAATAGACAATGGAGAAATGATATTTAAAAAACGAGCAGATATTTGAAGATTCAGATCTGATAAAAAGTATACCTGATCTGATTCCTGATCAATTATTTTGATTCTTCCTCCTTTAACATGGATTTTTTCCAAAATAACATTATGAATCATATCCATTGTACTTTTCCTCTGAAACCAATTGGATACGCCTTTTGAGGAGAGATAGAAATTGAGATGAGGTTGATCAATATACATATCAAAAACACGAATTTCACCGCTTAAAAGAGGCAAAAACTCCGCCCGCATTGACAAACCTTCTATCTTGGATTCGAAAGAACCGTCTTCTTTTTGATCAATCCTAATATCTTTGAAAAAAACTGATGGAAAAGGGAGAATGTGAATTTTTATTCCACCTTTTACTGCTATTTTTTTCCCCACAATAAGGGTAGCTTGGCGCTCAAAATCTTCTCGAAAATCGGTCCAATCGATAAATAAAGGAACGGTAAAAGCACCGACCAATACAACGGAAAATAAAAATCCTAGACCAATTAATACACGTCTAAGCAAAGCAATAACCCTAGTTCTAGTATATAACCAAACCAATTAAGAATAAAAATTCAACAAAATGAATACGCTCTCAGTGAATTGATTGATTGATTTCACAAAGAATTATCCTGCTCTCGAGATAACTCGAACACCGAAATATACCTCCGGAAATGACTTGGAAAAAATTATTACTTTTTCCGACAAACAACAACAGAAAGATTCTCTTTCCCATAAAATAATAACTGTTTATTCAAGAAAAAACTCAATGATATATACAATAAAACTAATAAAGTTATTTTTTGATATTTCCTCTCGGAAATATCTGTATTTCTATGCGCTGATTATTCTGACGTCCTACTTTAGTATCATTTGTATCAATGGGATACTTATAAGCGAATCCTCTCACAGATATGAATCTGTTGGATGACACTCCCCTTTGTATCAAATAACTCTTAATAACATCAGCTCTTTCCTGTGAAATCAAAAGATTATTTTTTAACGTCCCAATGGAATCTGTATGACTCTGAATTGCAATGACTGTACTGGGAAATTTATTTAAAATAGTCGCAATCAACTGTAACATAGGTAAAAATTTTTTTTCTAAAAAAACCTCTGATACAAAAGAAACATGTACTGGTATATAACATGTAATCATATCACCTATACGACTAACAACTATACCCGTATCCTGTAATTGCATCTGAAATTCATCTTCTGCTTTATCTAAAGAGCTCCCAAATCTTTTATTGACGATATCTGTATCATTCGATTTATGCAAAAATACCTTTTTCTTTTCTCTGCTAGCCAAACCACATCCAGAGATAGTCGTCATTATGAACATAGACAAACCTAATTCTTTTATCACGCAACCACCTCTTCTAATCCTCAATCATAGTGAAAAAATAATTAATTTTCCTACTTATTGATTGTTCACTAGCTAGGCTATATATTGCTTCCTTGTATTTTTATCAAACCTTTGTAGTATGTTTCCACGTAATATTCGATTTATTATAGGTGACATGTGCAACAAGACGATCAAAAAAGCCATTTTTCTCACATATTAAAAGGCGATTTTGTCCCTTCGTGTGTTCCTAACTATCTTAAAGGGCTCAATGCTCAACAAACTCATGCTGTTACAATCCCCGATGATACTCCGCTCCTCATATTAGCAGGAGCTGGTACTGGCAAAACGACAGTATTGATAGCACGTATGTTGCATTTAATCTGTCACAAGGAAATCCCTCCCTCGAAAATTCTTGCCATGACTTTTACCAATCAAGCAATTCAAGAAATGAAAAATAGATTAGCTTGTTATTTAGGAGAAAAGATTCCAAGGATTCAAACTTTTCATTCTTTCTGTGCAAGCATTTTACGCAAACATGGAGAAGTAGTCGGTCTTCCTACTGATTTTGCCATCCTCGATTCAGCTGAAAGTCGCACAATTATCAAACAATTACTCAAAGATTTACAAATTGACGACAAAGATTATGACCCCCATGAGGTGATCGAAAAAATAGATTATTGGCAAAATCGCGGTTGGAATCCAAAAGATATTCCACAATCCTCTTTAACTGAAGATGCAGAGATTCCAAAAGCAATCTATATTCAATATGTCGCCTATCTCCAGAAAACAAAAAGTTGTGATTTCGGCGGATTAATCATAAAAACCATTGAAGTATTGCATCATCCACATGTTTTGAAAAAGTATCATGAAAAAATTCCTTATATCATGGTGGATGAATATCAAGATATCAATACCCCTCAATATCTATTATTACGATTATTATGTCAAAAAGAAGACTCCAAACAAGGCGCCCGTATATGTTGTGTTGGTGACGAAAATCAGTGTATTTATGAATGGCGTGGTGCACAATTTTCTCATATCCTCAATTTTCAAAAAGATTTTAAAGATGCTAATATTATCAAACTTGAACAAAATTATCGTTCAACTACTCACATTCTCAATACGGCTAACAAGCTAATTTCCCATAATAAACAGCGCTTTGATAAAAAACTCTTTACCCAACGTGATTGTCATGATGATGCAAAAGTCAGCATACATGTTAGTCAAAGTGATAACTCTGAATTATCTACAATCATCCAAGAAATTATAAATATCCAAAATACAGGGATGTCTTTAAACAACATAGCCATCCTTGTACGCACATCTTGGCAAACACGCAAATTTGAAGATGCATTTCTTGAACAAGAAATCCCCCATAAGGTGATAGGAGGTAGTTTTTATGACCGTCAAGAAATTCGCGATGCCCTCGCTTATTTTCGCTTAGTATGCCAAGAACATAGAGATGAGGATTTTAAACGTATCATCAACTGTCCTAAAAGAGGCATAGGAAAAGAAAGCTTACACAAAATTCAATATCATGCTTCTCAACATCACATTTCCTTACTACAAGCAAGTGAAAAATTGATTGATAGCGGTCAATTTCGACCTCAAATACGCCAATCATTACAAAATTTTGTCAAAGATATTCGTCGGTGGAATAATTGTTCCAAGAAAATGGACCCTGCCCCTATTGCAAACATGATTCTTGAACAAAGTGGTTACATGGCAATGTGGAAGAATAATAAATCTTCGGAAAAATCACAGGAACGTCTTGATAACCTACGAGAACTTCTATCCATTATAGAAAAACATGAAACATTAGAAGGCTTTGTTCTCCAGGCTCCCCTGAGAGAGAATCTTGGTTCATTCATACCCGATTCTAATTGCATCCAAATCATGACTTTACATGCTGCCAAAGGGCTAGAATTTGATACTGTCTTCATTTCAGGATGGGAGCAAGGATTACTTCCTCACCAACTCTCAATCAACGAGGGTAATGTAGAAGGAGAACGCCGACTCGCATACGTAGGCATTACCCGTGCAAAAAAAAAATGTCATCTCTTCTATACTATCAATCGACGAACGCATGACTTTACCCGCGTAGAAAGATATCAACCATCGCAAGTATCACAGTTTTTATTAGAGTTATACGATCCTTCTCATACCCAAGAAATCATTTATGACGATATTTATGGCACTTTTTCTGAGCACTGGAATCAAATACCCGAACCATAAATAAATTTAAAGTCGGTGATTTCATACGACATAAAAAACTCGGAATAGGCACTATCCTGCATGTCTCGGACAACAAAGTACAAGCTCAATTCGATCTCCATGAATCCAAATCGATATTAGAGGATTTTATACAAAAGATAAATTAAGTTTATTGAAGTAGTTTAAAGAGTTACAGAATTAAGCACTACCATACTCTTCTCTAATAATTTCTATCTACGTGCGATAATCAGAAAAGTAAAAAAATAGATAAAAATAGCAATATTTCATAAAATAATAATAAAAGGGAAATAATATGGTTAATGTAATATAAAAACTAAATTTTCCTTATTTTAAAATATAAATAAAATAATAAATAAAAATACATCATTAATATTCAATTTTTTCCGTTTTTATACTAAATCAAAATCACTCTACTTTATATTTTTTAAATAGAATATTCAATTAGTTGAAAAAATTTTAATGAATTTATTGTACATTTCAATTCGTATTTATTTTAAATTGTAAGTAAAAGGAAAAGATATGAATACAAGAATAATAGGAACCGTATTAATGCTTGCTATTAGTCCTCTTTTATTTAGCTGTTCTTCTAAAAAAGGAGGTGAAAAAAAAGGTGCGGAGAAAAAAACTTCTGCTCCGTTGAAAAATGGTAAAAATCAATCCAGAAGATAGATTTCAAATCATATGCACGAAGACAAGGAACCTATCTCTTTCGCCATTACAAAGTATGACCTGCTCCTAGCAAACAAGAAGAGGTCTCACTTCAGAATATAAGAAGTTTGGACAAACTGCTAAATGCGGAAGAGATTCCTTATTTCTCCCTAATGTTATATCGTGTCTATCACCACATCCATAGAGACAACGCTCATATTCTACAAAAAGAGATTGTTTCTTATGATCGTACTCTGATGGTACAGTGTTAATCATCTGTTGATCAACAAACTAAAAAATGGTGTTTTTTTAATTATCTCGACATAACTTGGTTGTGCGTGCAATCGAGATGCGACAGTCCACCATCGATGGAAAGTTAAAACTTAATACCTCTCCACCGTATACTGTCACTTGTTTTTTAACTTTTGAGAATGCTACCGATTACAATCACTAGGATTGTAGCCTCTAAAGTTATTGTCACTGGGAGAGTTTATGGTGCTTGGAGCAATTAATCATTAAACGTGATACCCGTTGGACTGATTGTTATCTCCGACATATGAATTTTCATTCATATCAAACTCCCGTAAAACTAAAGTATCGTCTCTGATACTCATCTGAATTTTTGATCGCTAGTCGCAAAAAATAAAGCAAGAATCTTATTATGTTCCCGAGTTTGGAGTCGAGTTCTACCACTATTAAGAGGAAGAATTAGCAATCTAGACGTTGCAACCCATCAAGCGTTCGCAGTACTAAATTTTCTCATCTCTATGACAGCATTGGCCATGTGCCATTTTCTATTTCTATTATAAAAAAGTGGTTTGCTAGTAATAAAAAAATACAATGAAAGGAGAGCGGCTTAATCTCATCTAATCCCTTGTCAGAAAGGAAAAGAAATCCTAAAAAATAAGCTATGGCATAACATTATCGTATTGTTTTTTTTTGATTTCATTCTCTCCCAGTGCATTGCGTGCTATCTTACAAATTGATTGTCAAAAAACAAAGAGCTAATGATGCTTATATTATTCATTCTATTATCGTGGATTTTTTTGATTGTCTCGTATTGGCATTTGTTATGCCAATCTATCAGAAAAATATTTTTCATGAGCTGTTTTATGTTACTATTCTCATTCATTGGCTGGGGGATTATTCCAACGATATTATTGAAGCACTTACAATTTTCTTATCAAAGACCTTTGTTATCACCACAATGGAAAAAAGATGGTAATATCATTGTATTACTTGGAAATGGTACGACAATTATACCGACAATTCCTGCCATAAGAATTGAACCATCCTTTCAATCTTATTCTAGAATTTTTGAAACAATGCGGCTTTATAAATCATGCAAACAACATAGCATGCACTGTACCATTATAATAAGTGGAGGAGATCCACAAAAACATGGTCTTGCGGAATCTATTGTCTATAATAATAAACTCTTAGAAAGCGGCGTTGAAAGAGACGATATCAAACTTGAAACACAGTCACTTGATACATTTCAAAATGCACAATTTTCATCATCAATGATCAAAAATATGCAAGGGAAAAATATTATTTTAGTGTCATCTGCCTATCATTTGAAACGCAGTCAATTATACTTCCAACATTTCGGTATAAACACCAAAGCATCATGTTCTGATTATTTGAATGCATATTATAGCATTATTCCTTTGAGCGCTAATTTTTATCTGACTGAACTTGCGCTGAAAGAATACATAGGGATTTTAATTGCCTACTATCGTGGAAACAGATGATAACTCTTTAGTATACGTGATACGGTAAATAGATAAGATAATTGACAGAATAGGTTATTCCTACTAGAAAATTTACGGGCATTTATTCTAAACTAAAAATAGTATAAAAACGCTGTGCTATCAAAATAATAGGTTTACAACAGTGAAAGGATTGGGCATGCCTGCATTTAAATCTGATTTTCTGAGTATTCTCTCCGAAAGAGGGTTTATCCATCAAATTTCCAACCCTCGAGAACTTGATATATTATGTTCTCAAGGCGTCGTTACGGCGTATATCGGCTACGATCTTACAGCTTCTTCTTTGCATGCAGGCCATCTTACGCAATTAATGCTACTCTTCTGGTTACAAAAGACAGGTCATAAACCCATCTCTCTCATGGGAGGAGGAACCAGTATAATTGGAGATCCTTCTTTTAGAGATGAAAGCAGAAGAATGATGCGCTCTCAAGAAATTCAAGAAAATATTGAAAAAATTAAAGGTATATTTTCTTCTTTTATCAAGTATGGAACTGGCAAAACCGATGCGTTAATGCTCAACAACGAGACTTGGTTGTGCTCAATTAAGTATATTGATCTTTTACGCGAAATTGGTAGTTTTTTTTCTGTCAACCGGATGCTCTCGTTTGAGTCTGTACGATCACGGTTAAAACGCGAGCAGTCTCTTTCTTTTCTTGAATTCAACTACATGATTTTACAAGCTTATGACTTTGTAGAGCTTGCGAAAAACTATGATTGTCGTCTCCAAATGGGAGGATCAGATCAATGGGGAAATATTATCTGTGGCATTGATCTTGGAGAGCGTTTGAAAACTCCAAAATTATTTGCTCTTACTTCTCCACTGCTTACTACTGCTTCTGGCACTAAAATGGGAAAAACACTGTCAGGAGCTATTTGGCTTAACAAAGAAATGACTTCTCCTTATAATTTTTGGCAATACTGGCGTAATATCGATGATGCCGATGTAGTCAGTTTCGCAAAGAGACTCACAACTCTACCAATGTCTGAGATTGATCGCATGGCAAAGTTGCAAGGGAAAGAAATCAATGAAGCTAAAAAAATCATTGCAACAGAAATCACTACAATGGTGCACGGAAGAGAAGAAGCAGAAAAGGCAGCAACTGCTGCAATGGAATGTTTTGATATGAGCATACATTCACAACACATGCCGACCATATCTATCTCGAAGGATGAAGTAAGTAGGGGAATGGGTCTTTTGACGCTTATTGTTAAAGCAGGATTTGCTACTTCAACCAATGAGGCACGTCGACATTTGAAAAGTAATGCTATAAAAATTAACAATAGCATAATCTCAAACGAAAAGTTGCAAATTAAACTGCAAGACTTTGATTCCACAGGAAATATAAAACTTTCTTTCGGAAAAAAGAATCATATAATCTGTCATCTTTGCGGTTAATTTCCTATCATTTTTTTGAATATTTTTTATAACTTCTACGAGGTAGTCGTCATTGCTTTTTTTAAAAAGTACTGTAAAAAGTATCGTTTTGCTGCAAAATATTTAAATTAATTCCAGTAGTTTACCTAAAAAATTTTCCCGAAGTAGATGGCAATGAATGATATTATGTTGCAAAGCGTATTTATTCAAAAAATAGTCCGTCAATTGAAAAGCACTTTTGAGAGAATCGGCATCTATCGTTTGTTCTTCTTTCCAAAGAAAAGATGGTAGTACCAGCATTTTCTCTGCATAAGGAAGCCCTACTGAACGACAAACAGCCCCCCCAGATTTAGGAGAAACCCATAGAAGATCTTGCGTAACACCTGTTACAACACATTTTGTAAGATCAAGTCCAAATCCAATATTTTTCAAAAGCATTAATTCGATTTGAACAAAGATCTTGCCTATTACAGACGGAATTTTATGACAGTTTAAGAAGATATTAAGCATATCATAAAGCTCTAGACATGGCTCTCGTTCAGGCAAGAATCGAAAAAGAGGAACTATGGATTGTAATCCATAAAGAAAAAGAGAAGAAGAAAGAAGTTTAGCACAATGAGATTCAAGAACTTCGAAACGAAATTCTCCTAAGTTTTGAGCTAATCTTGATCTCCAATTAACTCTCACTAAATTTCCTGCTTGCAATATTGGTTGCATACGATGAGATTGCCCATTACGCACAAATCCCAAATGACGTCCATACTGACGAGTCATCACTTCTAAAATGATATTTTTCTCACCGTAAGAACGAACCCCCAAAATTATCGCATCATCTTGCCAATACACTTCTAGCCTATTCGTGCCATATTTACAGTGTTAACCAATCGTTTAGAGAATACTAACCAACCTTACCAACTCTAAAAACCAGTAAGGATATTCATTGCAAGAAGAACAATTTATTTATTCCAGCGCAATGTAGCGTGAACAACACGATTACCCAATGTCTTTTAGACCTTGATCAGCATTTACCTGTACCATCATCCCTCAAAATGCACCTAAACGATTGACATCATTTTCAGAACTTTTAGAACTATTCCCAAACGTGCCCATAACATTTGATTCAGCGCAATAAACACCCGATCAATGCTGCCAAACTTCCCCTACTGTCAAATGCTGAGCATCCTATTCATAAAAGATTGTTCTTTGCCTTGTTGTATAGACCCCTTACTGGACATTTTGCAATTTTCCCTTGGAGAATATCTTCAATCTGTCGATAGCAGTCACAAGCCTTCTCCAAGACTATCATACTGTCCTAACCATATATATGGCAAAGGTATAATCCTTTGTAGAAGTGTGTCAAGAACAACTGAATTATAATCCTCATTGCTAGAGTAAAATTTTTTCAATTCCTTCGATCGACTCACTAATGTTCATATTGATGAAGTTAACCAACTTTCATCTATAATTTGTATTCTAATACATAATAATATAAGCACGGTATAACAACTGATCCAACATGACTTCTTTCACATCCAATGTACCTGAATCAAAGATAGATTACTCATTAGGATCATCCTACCGTTTCATATCGCTATGACGTATTAGAAGAAGCAGTTTTCTTCGTCTTTCCAAAAATTCCACCAATAAATCAATAGTCTTGATTTACTGATGAAAATAATAAAATAGCCCTTAATCTCTTCAATCCTGCCCAACAAAAAGAAACCCAGCCAGCAGCATAATTATTTTAATATAAACCACAATACTTATATCACTTCACTATAGTGACTTAACCTTCAGTGATAAATCACCACTATCAGGTGTTTGTATCTCAGGATTTGTCATGTTAATCAAGTGAGTAATAATGCGTTTTGCCTCAAAAAATCGTTGATTGATAGTTGGTAACAAGCAGTCGAAAACAAGATTCTGATCAGGACGAATAATGATCTTTCCTTTTTGTTGCGCAATGTACTGCAATAATGCTTCTGGATTACTAAATGTCTTATGGCGAAACTGTATAATAATACCTTTGAGACCTATATCCATCTTATCGATATTAGCAATGCGACAAAGCAATTTGAGAAAGACTACTTTTAATAAATGAATAACTTCAATCGGTAATGGACCAAATCGATCTACCATTTCTTCTTTAAAATGACTAATATCAGCATGATCCGTAATATTACCAAGCCGCCGATATAGCGAAAGGCGTAAATTAATATCAGAAACATAACTTTCTGGTATCATGACTGATGCCTCTATGAGAACCTGGGGAGACCAATCACTCTCCACCAAGTCTTTTTGTCCTTTAATGGACGCAACAGTTTCTTCCAGCATTTTTTGATATAACTCGAAACCTATTTCCCTAATATGACCGGACTGCTCTTCTCCCAAAAGATTCCCTGTACCACGAATATCAAGATCATAACTCGCAAGTTGAAATCCTGCTCCTAAAGTATTCAAGGACTGTAAAATTCTCAGACGTTTTTGGGCAGCAGCAGTTAAAGGACGATTTTCTGGCAATAGAAATAAAGCAAATGATGCAATTTTTGATCGACCTACTCTCCCACGTAGTTGATATAATTGAGCTAAACCAAACATATCAGCTCGTTGTACAATCATTGTATTAGCTTTTGGCAAATCTAATCCAGATTCCACAATAGAAGTGGAAAGCAATACATCATATTGCCCTTCATAAAAAGCATTCATTTTATCTTCAAGATTTTTAGGAGACATTTGTCCATGTGCCATTGCAATTTTGAGCTCTGGAACTTCTGACTGTAAAAAGGTATAACATTTTTCTAAATCTGAGAGACGAGGACACACATAAAAACTTTGTCCTCCTCGATAATATTCACGCATTAAGGTCTCACGAACTACTAAGGGATCAAAAATTGAAATAGAAGTTCGACAAGCAATACGATTAATCGGCGGCATGCTAATCAACGATAACTCTCGCACGCCTGTTATTGCCAATTGCAAAGTACGCGGAATAGGTGTTGCCGAAAGAGTTAAGACATGTACGCCAGTATGAGTTTCTTTTAATGCTTCCTTATGTTTAACACCAAAATGCTGTTCTTCATCAATAATAATCAACCCAAGATTAGCAAAGGTGATCTTTGGATTTAATAAAGCATGCGTACCAATAACAATATCTACCTGACCTTCTGTGATAGATTTTTTATGGAGAGCTGCTTCTTTTGTTTGTACGAAACGTGAAATACTGGCAATACGCACCGAAAAACCTTGAAAACGTTCAGAAAACAATCGAAAGTGCTGTCGCACTAACAGCGTTGTAGGAGCAATAACTGCTACTTGTAATCCATTCATGACGGCAATGAAAGCGGCTCGCAACGCAATTTCTGTTTTTCCAAATCCTACATCGCCACAAATTAATCGATCCATGAGCCGACCACTAGACAAGTCTTGGATTACAGCATCAATAGCTTTTTCTTGATCTTCTGTTTCAACGTGGGGAAATCTTTTTATAAATTGACTATATAAATCCTGTGAAACCATCAGTGGAGGAACGGAGTGAATGGCTCTTTTTGCGGCAATGTCGACAAGTTTTTGTGCTAAATCTTCAAGACGTTTTTTTAAGTTAGCTTTACGCGTTTTCCAAGCAGATCCCCCTAACTTATCAAGCGTTACTGTAGTAATTTCTGTACTATATCGGGAGATTAAATCAATATTCTCTACTGGCACAAATAATTTTGCATTATCAGCATAATGCAATTCAAGACAATCATGGAATGTTCCGGATACTTCAATACTATATAAACGCACAAAGCGCCCTATTCCATGTTCTGCATGAACAATAATAGCTCCTTCTTCGATATTAGAAGAATCAAAGAAAGACTGTGCATGAACGTTCTTTTTTCGAACAACACGACGTGCTATTTTCTTTCCTAGCAAATCTGTTTCGGTCACAAGGATCATATGTTTTGTTTCAAATCCTTGATTGATAGGAAGAATTACTGCTGCAATTTCTTCTTTTAGTAGAGAATTTATTTCCGTTAAAGTATTGATCTTCTTTATTTTTTTAAATCCATGACTCTCTATAAGATGAATTAAATGTTGCAATGCTCCTTGTGAAGAGGCACTTATGATTGTTTTTATCCCTTTTTGAGCTTGCTGAGCAACATGGCTCAAAAATTTATCAAATCTACCGCCTGATTCCCAGTTATCTTGCGATTCAATTTTTTGTACAGCAGATGGTACCCAAGATTTTCCTGGAAATGCATTTAGATGAACAACACGATTGTGAGCGGTTTCTTGCTGGTTAAAAGCCGTCATCTGAACCAACTTGTGAGTAGTTTGGATTAATGCATCAAATTGCTGATAATTGAGGTAGAGTTTTTCTGGCGCAATAGGTTTATAAACGGAATACTGTTTTTTATCCGAAGAATACTGCAATCTCGCTTCATAATAATCTTGAATTAATTGGGAACGCTTGCGCGCTGTTTCCTTAACCAAAGGATCGGTTATTATACAGAATTCACTTAAATATGGGAAAATTGTTTCCATACTTTGATAGAAAAAAGGCAACCAATGCTCCATGCCAGGATATCGACGTCCTTGAGAAATAGCAACATAGAGAGGATCTTCCTGCGTTGTTGTACCAAAATTCGCAAGATAATTTTCACGAAAACGACTTATATTTTGGGAAGTAAGCATAACTTCACTTAAAGTATTGATTTCAAAGATAGAAATTTCTCTGATTGTCCGTTGCGTGCTAGAATCAAAAAGACGGAGACTATCAATAGTATTCCCAAAGAAATCTAGACGTACAGGATATTTTTTAGTAGGCTCATAAACATCTAAAATACCTCCTCGTACAGCATATTCCCCTACTTTATATACCGCATTAACTCTTTGAAATCCGTTGGTTTCTAATTTTTCTATCACCTTTGCCATATCAATTTGATCTTTAGATTGTATTGATAACTTATAATCTTTGATCGACATAATATTGACAGAACGACACATTACAGCACTGACAGTTGTGAGAACAATAATTGTTTCTTTAGATGAATTGAAAGAAACAAGATTAGAAATACAAGAAAGACGCCGTGTTACCACATAAGGAGAAGGTGATACACGATCATATGGAAGGCAATCCCAAGCTGGGAAAATGATAACTCTAATATCTGGAACGACCAATGTAAGAATTTTTTTAAGATTGATTAGAATCCGTTCATCAGAACAAATATAAACGAGAGAGAGACCCAAACGTGCTATTTCTGCTAGAATAAACCCTTCAGTACCATCGATTACTGGAGAAAGGGTGATTTTTTTACAATATTTTTCACTAATTCTTTCAATATCGGATCCAAAAATCATTGCAGACTTCCTAGCATGTTTTTACGATCTAAATTGTTAGAATAATAATCGTATATTTTTTTAAAAATAGGTGTACGCAAATATTCTGGTGGTTTTTCCATTCCTGTAAACCATTTAAAAAGATTAGAATCATCTTCTTCTATAATAGATTCAAGCATGGTCAACTCAACTGAACTCAGCTCTAAAATGAAATGATCAACAAAAGACCCCAAAATCAAATCCATTTCACGTGTCCCTCTCCGCCAACAACGATAGACAATTTTGCGACACTGCAGATTCATATTTTTTTTCATCTAATGACTCTACTTATTCTTAACATATTGCTATAGTTCCTTATGAAATCATCGTTCTCATTATTGATTATAATCCATATAAGATATGCGCCCTTCTTTTCTCAATCCCCTATTTGCTCCTTTATCAACTTTTCGAGGCGTTGGGAAAAAATATTCTTTGTTTTTATCCAAGATTATCAATTGTGGTAACGCAAATGAAACCCGTTTTATAGATCTCTTATTTTATCATCCTTCATCTTTCATTGACCGTCACTATCGTCCAAAAATTTCAGAAATTTCAGAAGAAAGAATAGTAACAATAACGGGTTATATTAGCCAGCATTCTTCTTTTCAACTTCAAAAAAGAAGACCCTATAAAATTCTCCTTAACGATGGAACTGGTGAAATTACCTTATTGTTTTTTTATAGAAAAACCGAGATGTTGAAAAATGTTTTTTTTGAAGGGAGAAAAATTACCGTCACAGGAAAAATCAAAAAACTCAAAAATCGCATTATCATGGTTCATCCTCATTATATTTTTCATAATTCTCAAGATGTAAACTTCCCGCTTATTGAAGCAGTTTATTCTCTCCCGACAGGCTTATCAGTAGATCTTTTCAAAAAAATTATCGTTGAAGCACTATCAAGATTACCCGTATTACCTGAATGGATAGAAAAAGATTTATTACAAAAGAAATCCTTTCCTTCTATAGCAGAAGCATTCAATATTATTCATAATCCCCGTAAAGCAAAAGATTTTGAGTGGACATCCCCAGCGAGAGAGCGACTTGCGTATGATGAATTATTAGCAGGACAAATTGCATTATTGTTAATGCGGAAACAATTTAAAAAAGAGATTGGTATTCCAATCAATGTTGAAGGGAAAATTGCTCAAAAAATTTTGCGAAATATCCCTTTTTCTCCAACAAAAAGTCAAGAATCCGCTATCAAAGATATTCTGCAGGATATGTCACAAAAAAATAGAATGCTCCGTATTCTACAAGGTGATGTAGGCTCTGGAAAAACACTGGTTGCATTAATAGCAATGGCAGCAGCAGTGGAAGCAGGAGGTCAAGCAGTTATCATGGCACCTATTGGGATTCTAGCACAACAACATTATGAATTTATCAAAAAATACACGCAAAATACCCAAATTATTGTCGAAATTATTACAGGAAATATGCCACAAGCCCATAGAAGAAAAGCACTAGAACGAATCGCTCACGGTCAAGCGCACATCATCATTGGCACTCATGCTCTTTTTCAGGATTCCATTCAATATTATAAACTTATTTTAGTTATTGTCGACGAACAACATCGTTTTGGAGTCCAACAACGTCTCAAATTGACTCAAAAAGCCACGGCTCCCCATGTTTTACTCATGACAGCCACTCCTATTCCCCGCACACTTGTTCTCACTTCTTTAGGGGATATTGATATTTCTAAAATAACGGAAAAACCTGCAGGCAGAAAACCTATTAAAACTGTTATCATTCCTATTAACAGAATAGACGAAGTCATTGAAAGACTCAAAGTTGTTTTATCAGAGGGTAAAAAAGCCTATTGGATTTGTCCTCAAATTGAAGAAAAAAAAGAATCAAACTTTCGTTCGGTAGTAGAACGCTTTAATAGCCTGCATGAACATTTTACCTCGTCTATTGCTATAATTCATGGACGCATGTCCGATATTGACAAGGAATCAGTAATGGATTCTTTTAAAAATGGAACATGTAAATTATTAATTGCAACAACCGTCATTGAAGTCGGAATCGATGTTGTTGATGCCTCAATTATAATCATAGAAAACGCAGAACATTTTGGACTCGCACAACTACATCAATTACGAGGACGCGTTGGACGCGGCGAAGAAATATCCAGTTGTATTCTCCTATATCATCCTCCTCTGAGCAAAAACAGTTATACAAGACTATCAGTATTGAAAAATACAGAAGATGGATTTCTGATTGCCGAAGAAGATTTAAAACAACGCAAAGAAGGAGAAATCCTCGGCATCAAACAATCTGGAATGCCTAAATTTCTTATTGCTCAACCTGAATTGCATGATTCTTTGTTAGAAATAGCACGTAAAGATGCCAAACATATTCTCACACAAGATCCAGATCTGACCAGTGTCCGAGGACAATCTATCCGAATACTTTTATATCTCTACCAATACAATGAAGCGTTCCAATTTATCAGGGCAGGATAAAAAGTCCATCAGATATCACTTTTTTACAGAATTACTTTCAGGTTGTGCATCGTAACTGATATTATCAGGGATCAGAAGCCCACCAGATATCAGCATTTTGGCAGAATCTTCAGCACTCATTTTAAGCATAATCACCTTGTTCCTAGGAACAAAAACGAGCATACCAGCCGTTGGTAAAGGAGTTGGTGGTATAAAGACTGTGACCATATCTTCACAGCCTATATTGGAAAATTTTTCTTTTATCTCGCCTTTAACCTCTGTAGTCAAAAAGCATAAAGACCAAAATCCAGCACTAGGATATTCCACAAGACATGCATTCTTAAAAGAGGTTGAATCCTCCTTGAGAAGAGTCCTAATGATCTGCTTAGTACTTTTATAAAGATGCCGAACAATAGGCGTATTGTTTAAAATAGATTCGCTTAAAAAAAAGACAAATCTGCCCAAGAGATTTCTGCCAAAAAATCCAACAATATTAATACCAACGATAACGACTAATAATCCAAACCCGGGAATAGAAAAATCGCAATAATATTCGGGATTATATTGCATAGGAATATATGGTACGATAAAACCATCAAACCAATGTATTAAAGACAAACTAAGCCAAATTGTGATTGCAATTGGCGCACATATAATAAAGCCAGCAAAAAAGTTATTGCGAACCTTCGCAGAAATAGACGTATGGAAAGATTTTTTTTTCATAATGAACAGTCTCTAATTAAATCATTTGATATAGCCATAAAAATCAGTGAAGCCAATACCTATTCTACGGTTACCGATTTGGCCAAATTGCGAGGTTGATCAACATCTGTACCAATCAACACAGCTGTACAATAAGCGATCATTTGAATTGGCAAGGAAAAAACAATCGGTGAAACAATCTCACCCATACTAGGCAGCACAATTGTTTCTATAGAAGGAAAGTCTTGTCTTTTCAACCCTTCTTCATCTGTAATAAAAATGACACGTCCTCCTCGCGTTACTATCTCTTGTATATTAGATAGAGTTTTTTGAAAAAAACGATCATAAGGCGCTATAGCTATGACAAAAGTACCTTCAGTAATCAAAGCGATCGGACCATGTTTTAATTCACCTGCCGCATAACCCTCTGCATGAAGATAAGAAATCTCTTTTATTTTCAGCGCTCCTTCTAATGCCAGAGGATAACTAGACCCCCTCCCGACATATAATAGAGTTTGACACTTTGCTAATCCACAACATAATTTTTCTATTTGCGAATAAATGTTCTGCAATACATCAAACATCTTACGAGGAATTTCAACAAGGGATCTAATTAATTCCCTTTCTTGCTCTTCATTAATATATCCTCTTACTTTTCCAGCATATATTGCCATAATCACAAGGACTAAGAGCTGACACGTAAATGCTTTAGTAGAAGCTACTCCTATTTCTGGTCCTGCCTTAATTGGAAAGATAAAATCAGATTCTCTGGCAATAGTTGATTCCAAAACATTAACAAGAGATCCTATTGTTAAACCCTGTGTCCGCATATAACGCAGTGATGCTAAGGTATCTGCTGTTTCCCCTGATTGAGAAATAAATAAAGAAGCCCATTTTGATGAATACACGAAATCGCGATAACGAAATTCTGATGAAACATCAATTTCAACCTTTAATCTTGCCAACCGTTCAAACCAAAATTTTCCTACTAATCCCGCTAGATAAGATGTTCCACAAGAAGAAACAAGCAAACCTGATATATTGGCAAAATCATAATTAAAAATATTGGGAATAATTGTATGATCCGAGAGGTTGATATAGTGACTGAGAACGCGGGAAATCGCTTCTGGCTGCTCATAAATCTCTTTTTCCATGAAATGGCGATAGTTGCCTTTCCCTATAAGAAAAGGAGCAATTTGCACTATCTGAATCGGCCTCTCTATTTCATAACCTTGCGAATCATAAATTGTTAACCCAGAATTACGAATAATAGCCCAATCACCATCTTCCATATATGTTACTTTATCGGTCAATAAGGTAAGTGCTGTTACATCTGATCCAACGAACATCTCCCCTTCTCCATGCCCAATAATTAAAGGAGGACCCTTGCGAGCAACGATAATAGAATGAGGATCATCTTCAAAAATAACAGCTATAGAGTACGATCCTGTCAAACATTGCATTAGTTTTTGCATTGTTTCTTTTTTGCTCGAGCCATTTTTGATAAATTTTTCTAAAAGACAAGCAATAACTTCTGTATCGGTTTCGGTTAGGAAGACTTGTTGGGAAGAAAAATGTTCTTTTTTCAGACGAGAAAAATTTTCAATAATACCATTATGCGTAACAGCTATTCCCTCAATGCAGTGAGGATGAGAATTTTCTTTGTTAGGCAAACCATGCGTCGCCCAACGGGTATGAGCAATACCTATGTTACCTTTTAATGGCTTTTTATTCAATTCTTTCTCTAATTCAGATAGTTTTCCTTGTGCACGCACACACTGAATTTTCCCATCACAAATTGTTGCCATTCCAGAAGAATCATATCCGCGATATTCAAGGCGTTTGAGTGCCTTAAAAAGACGTTCGCCCACAGATTCTCTTCCAACAATTCCAACGATGCCACACATTTTTTTAAAAATCACCTCTACTTCTGGAAGACTTCTTATTAAGCAATAACAAATATTAGAACACTTTTATAAACAAAAAATCTATTGTCAGACAATATTTATAGGTACTACTTTTTTTTTCGCATTGACAAAGCACCATCTTCCTTGACAATCTGCCGAGATCGAGCGAATACGAGCGAATTTTCCGGAGTATCTTGCGTAATAATGCTTCCAGATGCTACATAAGTACCTTGACCAATAGTAATAGGAGCGATTAAAGAAGAATTAGATCCTATGAAAGCATTCTCATTTATATGCGTTTTATATTTATGGGTACCATCATAATTACAGGTAATAGTACCTGCTCCTATGTTAACATTTTTCCCTACTACACTATCGCCGACATAACTGAGGTGATTAATTTTACTTCCTTCTTTAATAGTAGCCTTTTTTACCTCACAAAAATTTCCTATCCGGACATTTTTTTCTATTGTAGTTTCCTGTCTTATACGAGCAAAAGGACCGATAATGGTTTTTTTACCAATATGTACTCCTTCTAAATATGAAAATGCACGTATCTGTACATAATTTTCAATGCTGACACCACATCCGAAAAAAACATGCGGTTCAATGACAGTATCTGGTTGAATAATAGTATCGTGAGAAAGAAACACTGTTTCTGGAGCGATCATTGTCACACCTGATATCATCATCTGGCGACGATAACGTGATTGCCAGATGTTTTCGATTAAAGACAACTCATAACGATTATTACAACCGCATACTTCTTGTTCCTTAACATCAATACTCGCAATACTTTTCCCATCCAATCGTGCTTTTTCAATAATATCTGTGAGGTAGTACTCCTGTGATACTTTGTTTTTCTTAATTTGGAGAAGCCAATCCATGATATACAAGCCATCAATAGCCATTAATCCACTATTACAATAATGAATTTTTCTTTCTTCATCTGTAGCATCGTTTTCTTCACGAATAGCTATTATTTCATTATTTTTTATCAATAAACGCCCATATCCCTTAGGATTATCCGCATTAAATCCAACGACTGCGATAGAATATCCTTGGGCTATTTTATCCATTGCTTTTTTCAAAGTATGAGAAGAAACCAGTGGTACATCACCATACATGATAATAACATCATCGTATCCTGGCTTTATAGCATCCTGTGCTGTCAAAACGGCATGTGCAGTCCCTTGTTGGCAATCTTGAATATAATACTCGACTGATAACGTAGGAGGAAAATTAATCCTTGTAATTTCTTCTGCTCCATATCCTAGAACCAAAGCAACGTTTTCAATACCTGCTGCAGCGATGGTTTCCATAACATGGGAAATCATAGGTTTCCCAGCAATTTTCTGTAACACCTTAGAGGAAGAAGACTTCATACGATGCCCTCTACCTGCAGCAAGCACAATAGCAAGACGTTTACGTTTCATTAAAACCTCATGTCATACATAAAATTTTCAAATAATTACCAATAACAGCCAACTGATTTTTATCATGATATTTCATTATTTTTTATAAAATAATTTTCGTTTTTATCAAAAAATTTCTCTCTGTGGACAACATTTCGGATCATGCCCCCAATCTTTTTGTACCTTAACAAAAAGGATCAAATGAACAGGTTGTTCTAGTATTTCTGCTATTTCTTTCTTTGCTTCTAAAGAAATCGTTTTGATATTTTGCCCATTTTTTCCCAGCATAATCTTTTTTTGACTAGGCCGCTCTACATAAATCACCTGCCGTATTAATATGGAACCATCTTTTTTTTCTTCCCATTTTTCAGTAACTACACAGGAAGAATACGGAATTTCTTTATGCAAATGCAAAAATAATTTCTCCCGCGTAATTTCTGCCGTAAAATGAAACATAGGAAGATCAGAAATCTGATCCGCAGAATAAACCCAAGGGGCTAAAGGTAATGTTGAACATAAATAATTCAAAACATCATCACATCCATGACCTTTCGTTGCCGATACCATAAAAGTCTTTTCTATAAATACTAACTTATTTGCTATTTCAGCTTGTTCGAGCAAGCGCTCTGGCTTTACACAATCAATTTTATTCAAAATTAAAATCAATCGACTTGAACGTTTCGCGATTTCTTTTAAAAGATCATGTATATTAACTTTCAACTCACGATGACTATCCACAACGAGGCAAACAATATCTGCATGCTTGATTGTACTCCAAGATAAACGAATCATGAGCTTATGATACGAATCTTTGGCATTAAAAATCCCAGGAGTATCAAGAAATACGATTTGCGATTCTTTTTCCGAAACGATTCCCCTTACAATTGAACGTGTCGTTTGTACTTTGTGTGTGACAATAGAAACTTTTGCTCCAACGAAGCGATTAACAAGCGTAGACTTGCCAGCGTTCGTTGCCCCAACTAATGCTACACATCCTGATCTACTATTATCTTGGACGAAATCTTTGTGTTCATTAAAAAAAGTAATTTCACCCATCTCCATATTCTATACTGATCACGTCCAAATCCCCTCACGCTTCAAAACTTCTGCAGCAGCTACTTGCTCTGCCGCTCTTTTTGAACAATCCATCCCTTGAGCAGGAGCAAGTCCCGAAATCTCAACTACTACCGTGAAACGTGGATCATGGTCGGGACCAGAACGAAAAGTTACTTTATATTCTGGGGTTACTCCAAATTTTGCATGCGCCCACTCTTGCAATTCAGTTTTAGCATCACGACGAAACTTTCCACTTTTAAGAGCACGTTGTTTCCAATATTTATCTACGAAAGTGCCCGCAACTTCAATACCGCCATCAAGATAGAGAGCAGCAATTAAGCTTTCTACAACATCAGCTTGAATACTCGTCATAAAACTGCAAACGTCTTTTCTGAGATCAGAACTCACACGAATAAAGGAAGCAAGATCTAATTCTCTTGCTACTTGGGAACAAGTTTCTGCACTCACTAAAGAATTAAAGCGAACGGAAAGCTCTCCTTCTTTGGCAGAATCAAAATGATTAAACAACAATGTCGATATCAAAAGACCAAGAATTCGATCACCCAGAAATTCCAGTCGTTCATAACTTTCTTGATATGAATGAGAAATACTGGAATGAGTCAATGCCTTTTCTAATAAAGATCTATTAGCAAAAGCATAACCTATCCGTTTTTCTAGAGTTGAATATCGCAATGCCGACATCACAAAATCTTAAATAACCTATCCCAACGCATATTCGGAATCCAAAGCCATACTTTACTAAATGGAGTATCACCCCCAATAGAAAACAGAACAAAACTAGCCCGTCCTACGAGATTTTCTTCTGGTACAAAACCAACTTCGACCCAACGACTATCTTTAGATTTATCACGATTATCGCCCATCATAAAGTAATGCCCTTTCGGAACCAAAAATTCCGATATATTACTACTAGGCGCTAAAAAATCTTGAGAAAGAACGTTATATAACACACCATTACTCAATTTTTCTTGAAAAATAGGGACATTACTACTCCAATCTTCTTTATAGTGATACGAAAAATATCCTTCCATATGGCGTACAACCGGTGCACCATTAATGTATATAATACCCTTTTCAAGCGATATTCTATCGCCAGGCAAGCCAATTACTCTCTTCACGTAATCAATAGATGGATCCTTCGGATAACGAAAAACCACTACATCTCCTCGCCGCGGTTGGTTATTAAAGATACGCCCATTAAACAAATTATACGAAAAAGGAAAAGAGTATTTGGAATAACCATAAGAAAACTTATTAACAATAATATAATCCCCCACCAAAAGAGTGGGTATCATAGATCCACTCGGAATAACAGAAGGTTGAAATAAAAAAGTTCGAATCAAAATAGCAAAAAATAAGGCTTGCAGAATTGATTTCAGAGTATCACTCCCGAATATACTGCATGTCCATTTTTTTGCTATCCACATGTTATCCACTTTCTTTTCACATTATTTTTATGATTCCAATCAAAAACCGCAATCCTAGATACTCATATCAAAAGAGATTCTATAACAACAAACGCTTGAGCAAAAGGGAAATCATCGCTTATTGTTAGATGGACCACCGGCTTATATCCTTTAGGAACAAGAGAAGAAAGTACATCGGAAGCGCGACCTGAAATAGAAATATAAGGTTTCCCTCCAGGGAAATGACAAACTTCTATATCTTTCCATGAAACTCCCTTAGATATCCCAGTACCGATAGCTTTAGAAAATGCCTCTTTAGCCGCAAAACGCTTTGCATACGAAGCAACACGATTGCAAGAAAGATCACAAACATCTTGTTCCAATGAAGAAAAACAACGCGACTCAAATTTTCTATTAAAACTCTGCAACAACCTACTAATACGCTGAATACTAACGATATCACTACCTATACCTATAATCATATCGAAAAATTTCTTCTCTAACAGAAAAACTCTTTACAAAACGACGAAAAAAAAGATCTATAACTTTTCAACATACATCGAATGCCCCATATATAATGCTAAAAAAACTAGAACATAATAAACGCCAAAAACCCTATCATGATGGACGAGTAACAAAGATTGCTGAACAGATTACAAAAAAATACAAAAAAATTGGAAAAATTGTATTTAAAAAGGTTATAGGAGCAATTAAAAGATTAGAAAAAAATATCAATCATCTCTCTTATCAGGAGTGACTATATTATTGATCCCTTCTAAGAGATCTCCTTCTGACATTTGCCCAAATGACAAAGCCTCCGGCTTGTGCCATGAGAAATCAGAATTCTCAGTAGGACTATCAGGTTCATCAATCTCAACATGCTTTTGAAGAGAATGAATAAAATCCTCTTCAAGATCATCTGGCGACAAAGTACCACTTGCAATCTCGCGCAACGCTACGACCGTATTCTTATCCTTCCCAACGTCAACTGTCGGTTTTGCTCCCTGGGATAGATGCCTTGTACGATGGCTCGCCAGAAGAACGAGCAGGAATCGGTTATCTACCTTATCAATACAATCTTCTACAGTAGTACGTGCCATTAGAAACCTCGAAAAAAATTAACAGCAAAGACAATCACTTACCTGTTCAATACAATAAAATAGTGTTCATTTCAAGTTTTTAATGATAAATTCTGTCCTTGTCTCTTGCATCTTGTGCATATTTTAAATAAATAAATCTCGATGAATACTCGTTTAAGTCGAACAAAATGGTTTTTGAGTTAATAAATACCCTCAGCCAATTTCTTTAATTTTAATGCGATATCATGATATTTTCAGTTAACACATAGGTAAAACGATCAGAAAATAGGTAATAATTTAAAATGTTCGATCCTCGTGAAAAAATTGCTCTTTTTATTGACGGTGCCAACCTCTATGCTTCCTCTAAAGCATTGGGATTTGATATTGACTATAGGAAACTTCTCAAAGCCTTTAGATCACGCGCTATAGTAATAAGGGCATATTATTACACCACAGTTGTTGGAGATCCAGAACAACAATTCTCACCATTACACCCTTTGCTTGATTGGTTACACTATAATGGATTCCAAGTTGTTGCAAAAGTAGCCAAAGAATTCACAGAGAACTGTGGGCGAAAAAGGGTAAAGTCGAGCATGGATGTTGAGTTAGCCGTTGATGCATTCGAACAGTCTGAAGGGCTGGAACATCTTGTTATCTTTTCAGGAGACGGATGCTTCACCACCTTGGTTGCAGCTCTTCAAAGGAAAGTAAAAAAGGTTACGATTGTTTCAACAGTATTATCCGATCCCTCTATGGCTTCTGATCAATTGCGTCGTCAAGCTGACTACTTCATGGATCTTGCTTATTTAAAAAATGAGATTGCACGTGATCCTGATGAAGATAAAAAGTAAGATATAGCAGAATCCTCCCTCAGAGAAGGAGTAGAAAATGAGCCAAAATATTCACATCTATTCCTCCTTTGATAGCTATCGTTTTCTCATTAAAAGCGCAATAAATAGAAGTCTCTTACTTTGCCCGAATCCATAGTCCATAAATATTTTTTAGAGATAGTTTTCTGAGAGTTGATACCAAAAATTAATTGAATGTGGAATTTATATACTGGATATCTAAAAAGAAACGACCAACTACTCATCGAAATTGTATCAAAATATAATTTGAGTAGCTCAAAGAACAAAAATCTGTGTGAATCGGATTTTCTATATGTCTAATCTGCAAATGCTTTTAATCTTATAGTTTCCTATGTTTTATTTATTATTCCTTGAATATCCTGCTATTGACCAATTACTGATCGCTCACAATATGGCTTTTCATTTTGACATATAATTATACTGTGCACGACATGTCAAAATCGGGAAGGTATTGGAATTTTTCCCATTTTTCTAGGAGGAGAATATCCATTAGGAAGCGGGATGAGATTCGACTTTTTTCTTTCTCTCAAAGATATTTCACGCTGTTTTTGCAAACTATCATCATCACAATTATTTAAATGAACAGTACGACTACGCGTTAAAAGATAAGGAATGACCACAATTTCTTCACGATACTGACATCCTAAAGGCAATACCGTGGCGCTATTCACCATGACAGTAGACCTGAGATACTCTTGATCCATACCATTCAACAATGCCATTCCAAGATATTCTACATGCACTTTTGATACGCCTCTTTCCTCAACGCGAAGAATTTTTGCTGCTGCATTAGATAGATCTATAAGACGGTTACTGTGATATGGACCTCGATCATTCACACGTACAACAAGAGATATACCATTTTCCATATTAGTTACACGCACATAACTAGGCAAGGGCAACGTTGGATGAGCTGCTGTAATATACTCAGTCCCATAAACTTCACCGTTAGCAGTCAAACGCCCATGGAATGCTTTCCCATACCATGAAGCCATTCCCACCGCGGCATACGCAGTATATTGTCGAGGAACATACCACCTGCCCATAATCTGATAGGGCTTACCTAAAAAATAACGCCCTCCACCTCTAGGCACCCTTTTACCAGAGACAATACGATCGCTTGCAGTTACTCCGTACATACTTTCTGGAAAATATTCCAGCTTATCATCTTTATAAGTCGATGAAAAAAAACAGGAACTCATCCCTAAAACAACAACACAAACAACACTGCCCTTCAAAAGACAATCACAAGAAAACCTTTTCAATAAATTCTCACTTAATGAAATCCCCAATCCACAACGATCTATATCAGATATTTTATCCTACTAGTAAATATACTGAGAATATAATATAGACTATTATTGATTGCTATGACCTACATGTAAGGAGTGTTAATTTTATACTTATTTATTCAATATTTTCCACATATTTTCACATAAATGATGTTTTGTCATGATATTTTTTTATGAGCATATCTCTAAAAAAATAGAAAAATACTACAATATGACTCAGGCACTTACTTCTTTTAGAGAGTTCATAATTGCAAAAAATCCTCAATGCTGATTTTGATCAAGAAAGTGCATTACCATAGGCTCTCCGATATCACACAAACCTCCACAGATAATATTCAAGCATATCCAACATTTAGTCATACAAAGAATAATTAATCTCATTTATCATACCAAATACGTTTTGTGACTATATCTTTACCAATATGTGAAAACGCATCATACATACTATGGGGATTTTCAACTAGATAAAAACTGTTTGGCGAAGCACATGCCCTAAGAAATTCGTGAGACCTGATGACTCGAATACCAATTGCATAAACTATTGCCCCTCTTTTTTTTGCTTCATTACAATAATAAAGACTTTGCTGATCTTCTTTCGTTGAAAGATTTTCTCCATCTGTCATAAATACGATAATTTTTTTATAATTGGCATCTTCTGTATTACAATGTTGCCGCATTCCCTGCATATCAAAAATTTGATTATAAGCATATTTCAACCCAGGAGTTGAGTTTGTACTCACGCCAAACTTAGAAAGATATTTTATTTTTCTTTGAAGATGACTGACTCCCCATTCCAACAAAAAAAATTCCTCAATTTTATTAGAAAATGTCACTAATCCACTTTGAACTACGTTATTCACATCCGGAATTAATTTAACTTCTTCCAACATTGCATTGATCGATTTTATAGCCATATCTATTTTTGTTATAGACGAATCAAAAAAACTTTCCATAGAACGAGAAACATCTAAAACTATCATCATATCTAATCGAGCGTCAGTTTGGCTATTAACTTTTACAGAGCTCGTTATCGGCATTACAATATGACGACTATTTGTATACCAAGGAATAAAAGTACAAAACTTCAATGGAATTTTATATCGAGAGATAGCCGATATACTGTATCCTTCATTTTGAGGAACTACGACAATATCAAGCGATGTCGATCGTACTATATCATCAATATCGTTTACAAAGCCATTATCGCGTAATTCGTTGCGAAAACTCATATTCCACGTATTCTTTATTCTACATAGGATATCACCGCCTTTCAGTTTCTTTCTATTGTTACCATTCCCTTCATTCATTATTTGTGTTGCTGCATGCACAAGAGAACGATCAATCATAGAGTGCAATACTGTCTTCATAAAAAAGATATGTGATACTTCAATAATCATTCCTAAAACAAGAAATATAATAGGTAAGAAAATAGCCGTTAATATCGTCATGCCGCCTTTATAATTATAAAAAAAATTTCGAATATTTAAATTTAAAGAAAACATTAATAACCCATATTCCAATTATTTTTATCAATAATACGATATAAGCTATAATATATTACAAGATATGAATTACAAATGTAGATTATGTAGATGAATTAATTTTACTTTTCAGGAAATTGATACATACATAAAATAGAAAAGATCAATGTAGCTTTTTATTTTTTAAATATAGCAACGATACAACCATCGACAATAATAAATATCGATATTATCTACTTACTATAATTCACTTATGAATCTCAAAACCAAGATAGACTATTGAATACCTATACGAAAAAAGAAATTTTCCTATTATTTCTTTTTACTAACATTAATTATAACCGAAATATTCACTATTCCACATTTACCTATTCCAATTTACATAAAAATCCACACAACCTCACCTTCACTAAAAAAAAACGAATACTGAAGTGGTGGATCATTTACATTTAACCATCAGCAATAGAAATACCTAATAAAAATAATCAATAAAAATTTAAAAATCCCCAGATCTACAACATTCTTATGCGCTCAAGAGAATTTTCTAAAGATATTCTTTTCTTTTCAACTTTAGAAAATCTTTCCTTTTCTGCTTGTAAAATACTTGGAGGAGCCTTTTCTACAAACTGATTATTCTCTAACTTTTTCTTTATAGAAGATAATTCATCGAGTACTTTTTCGAGAGACTTTTTGAGCCGAGATCTCTCTTTGACAAAGTCGACGAAATCACCGATTGCCAGAAATAATACCATCCCATCAAGAATAATTTGAATCGAACGATCTGGAGGACAATCTGCAAAAATAATATTCCCTGAAGATAAACGATCAATAATACACTTATGACATTCTAATCGTTTCCGCACATGTGCATCTATATTGGCAAATACCAATGGCACCACTGCTTTTAATGGAACATTCATTTCTGTACGGATAGAACGAACCTTGGAGATCAAATCTATAATCCAATTTACCTCCTCTATAGATTCAGAATCATCAATAATAAGTGAAGGCCACTGCGCATGACATAAAAGACCTTGCTTGTCCATATCATCCTGTGGAGATACATGAGAATAAAGATCTTCTGTCACAAACGGAATAATCGGATGTAACAACTTGCAAACATTATACAAGACATATGAAAAACATGATAAAGTTTCCGAAACCAATTCACTATCTTTTTGATTGAGAATAGACTTAATAAACTCCACGTACCAATCACATAACTCATCCCATACAAAACGATACAATACAGCAGATACATCGTTAAAACGATGATTTTCCATTCCTACAGTAACATCATTGATCACAGTAGCGAGGCGCTTGATGATCCATTTGTTAACAATCCACTTCACATCTTGTGGTACAAAAGAAACACTGTGCCTTGCATTTTTCATCTTTGAAAAGCGTATAGCATTCCAAAATTTAGTTATAAAATTACGATAACCAGCAATACGCTCTAAATCCAAATTGATATCACGCCCTTGAACCGCCATGATAGAAAAATAAAATCGCAGAGCATCTGCACCATATTGATCTATCACATCAATTGGATCGACAACGTTGCCCTTAGATTTAGACATTTTTTGTCCATTTTTATCTCGAACCAATGCGTGCATATAAACGATGTGGAATGGTTCAATTCCCTTACCTTCAGCATCTTTCATAAAATACAGGCCCATCATCATCATACGTGCGACCCAGAAAAACAAAATATCAAACCCTGTGACCAGAACACTCGTAGGATAATAAGTCTTTAATTCAGCAGTTTGTTCTGGCCAACCAAGAGACGCAAAAGGCCAAAGAGCGGAAGAAAACCAAGTATCTAATACATCTTCATCACGTTTTAAAAGATCAGATATATTACCATCTTTGATCATTTTTCGCACTTTTACAGTCATGTCATTATCCTGCGAAAGATAATAGTCAATGGCAGAGCGTAAAGCGGCATCTTCGGTATTTTCAACGAATAATTTTCCATCAGGAGAATACCAAACAGGAATCTGGTGCCCCCACCAAATCTGTCGTGAGATACACCAAGGTTGAATATTTTCTAACCATTCATAATAGCTCTTATCCCAAGATTGTGGAATAAATGATAGACAACCATTCTTTGCCGAACGGATAGCAGATTCAGCTAAAACCTTAGCATCAAGATACCATTGCTCTGTTATACAAGGCTCAATAGTAACACCACTACGTTCACAATGGGGTACTATATGCCTGTAAGAATCAGTTTTATCAAGCAAATTACTTTTTTCAAGCAATGAAACTATTTTCGAGCGAGCCGCAAAACAATCCAAGCCTTCAAATTCACTAAAAATATTTCTTGCTTCATCGGAAAGGACAATATTCTCTAAAAAACTTTCATTTTCTGAGAGAAAAATCTTTGCTTCAGGCGTTAAAATATTGATAAAACCTAATCCATGACGCTTTGCTATCTCAAAATCGTTAAAATCATGTGCGGGAGTCACTTTAACGGCTCCATCCCCAAATTCAGGATCAGGATAAACATCAGATACAATAGGAATAAGACGACCCACTATAGGAAGCGTGGCATATTTTCCAATAAGCTCCTTATAACGATAATCGTCAGGATGAACAGCAATAGCAACGTCCCCAAACATCGTTTCTGGACGAGTCGTAGACACGATAATATAATCACGAACCTCCCAATCAATTGGCTTTGCATCATCATCAAATTTAATCGGGTGACGATACGTAACTCCTTCTACTAATGGATAGCGTACGTACCACAGATTGCCATCAACTTCTTTTTGAATAACCTCGAGATCAGAGACAGAAGTTTTAAGCGATGGATCCCAATTAACAATCCTCTTATCTCTATAGATTAAACCGTCTTTATAGAGAACAACAAAAGCATTGCGAACTGCGTTGGACATTCCCTCATCCATTGTGAATCTCTCACGAGACCAGTCGCATGATGCACCTAACCTTTTTAACTGACTGAGGATAGATCCTCCCGATTCTTTTTTCCACTCCCAAACTTTTTCAATAAAAGCGTCACGCCCAATATCCTCTCGCGTGAGGGAAGATTGGGCAAATAACCGAGATTCGACTGTTATCTGAGTAGCTATACCAGCATGATCCGTTCCTGGCTGCCAAAGAACATTCTTTCCTCTCATACGTTCAAAACGGATCATGATATCCTGTATGGTGGTATTAAAAGCGTGCCCCATGTGCAATGAACCCGTCACATTAGGTGGAGGCATAGCAATGCAAAATACCCCCGATCCTAGCTTAGGAGCAACGTCAATGCGAAACGCATCAACAGAATTCCACTTCTCTACACTCTTCTGTTCTATAAAAGCGAAATCATATGTTTTATCAATCATCATCAAAACCAATCAAAAGAAGAAATTCTTAACTATGATTTAGAGCGAGAGAACACGATGACAGGACAAGAAAAGTATACACTAATGTCGAATAGGACCTCTTGCAATTCTCTCTATTTCCTCCCGCACAAGTCTCTCCACAATTCCTGGTAAGTTATCATCTAGCCACTCACGCAACATAGGACGTAGTACATCCAAAGATAGCTGGTCAAGAGAACGACTCTCAGATTCCCGAAGCGCCTTTACCAACTGATCAAAAGAAGAAGCAACCTGATCTCCAACATCAGATGAAACTAACGCCTCCTCTTCCCCCTTGCATTTATCAACAAGATCAGGAGAATACATTGATTCCTCCGCTTGCATACCAAGATCTGAACTCGGAGATAAACCTTCATTCAAGGGTTTATCCATGACAGCATTTTCCTCTAATGCGTCCGTAGAAGGAAGAATCGAATTTGCTATAGGAGAAGGTGCATCAGCAATAATACGAGCATCACCCCGAGCTTCTGCACGAACGCGCGCCGCAACATCAGAAAGTGACATAGTCTCCTTTTTAGGATACTCGACACCATATTTCTTCAAATGGGAATTTTGATCTGCAAAAAGATGATTAGACATTTTATCCTCTTGCACAAAATCCTCTTTTTCGATTACACCTTCGTCGCGTGCTGGGACTTGAGTTTGTACATTATTAGAAGTACTAAACTCTTGATCATTATTCTCCAGTATCCTGCGAATAGAATTAACTATTTCTTCCATAGACGGTTCGGATACAGCATTATATTGGGCCATTATTCATCCCCTTTAAAGACGTTATCAAACAAACGTTAGTTATCTTTTGATCTCTACTCTAGACTACCATACAATGGTATAATCGGATCAACCGGTTGATTCTTAAAGAGCAATAAATTAACCTAAAAAACAATGATTTACTCTACACACTAATCCACCTCTCGGAAAATATCCTTCAATATTCACTATTAAGCCTCTCTTGGTAGTACCAAGAATCGATCAAATCATCAAAATAACTACCTTGTAATTATATAAAAATCATTATTAAAAATAAACCACAATATTCTCAAGTCTTAAGAAATTATTAATACTTCACAAGTTTTTTTATAACTGAGACGATGCATGCTCAAAATAATTAATAATAGTGTAAGAAAAAGATTCACACGCTTATTGAAAATTAAGAACATTTTATAGTTCATATGCCTATTACTCCTCGCATTATCACTTGGTGATCTGATTATAGTCAGATTTACTTTGTGGACTCTTAATATTCTACGTTAACTAAATTTCTCCTTGCGAGAAAAAATATTTACTGTTAGTATGGAATTGGAATATCCATTCCAAAGTGATAAGTCTTAAAAAGAAAATTTATGTCTTTGATTTATTCCTCTTTTCTGTCTTCGGCCTCGTGGCGGAATGGTTACGCAGAGGACTGCAAATCCTTCAACCCCAGTTCGATTCTGGGCGAGGCCTCCAGTACGATATCCTATTGATATCCTTTATTTTTTCGCCATATCGTAATGAAAACTTGACGAAATAATCTTCATACCATAAGGCGTTTCTCGATTTGTCTCTGATCAAAATTTACCAAAAGAAAAAAATATTCAGCGAAATTTCTCAAGGGAAGAGTATCCCGCCTATCACTAAATAGAAAAACCATCTGGTCGCTAATTTAGTACGCCATTCCTTCTCGTTCGTCACAACATACCCCGAAAGAATAACGATTCGCAATCAACAAAAAAGGCAGCTGGTGTACTCACGTTTCTTTTTTAAACGCAAACAATACTTCTTTCACCATACGTAACAATGCACGAAATCAAATCTCATTCACTATATCATATATCATTGTGCTTGTTAATGCTACCAACACCTGTGTTTTAATTAAAAGGGAATTATACGTATAATGAAATACGTACCAAGTGGATAAAAAAGATACTGCCATTCCTTTTACCCTCCTCTCTTCATTATCCTACTGGGAAAAGTAAACATTGCAGAGAACACAAATGATTTTCTTTACTGCGATCCTACTTATTAAATACCTCATGATAAACATATCAATTTTGACCATCACGGACTGGCAGAGAAAGATGGCTTCTGTGAAGAAATACCATGAACATTATATAGTTATTCCTGAGTGGGCATATGGCTCAAAGAGATCCTCATCTTAAGTAAGGATTATAGGAAAATAGTGTAAAGAAAACCCACAATGGAAAAGCATTTGAGTGTTCCTTAATTATTGGTTTTTAGTGAAATTACGCAAACCATAATACGGTAGAAATCATCTTTTTTTAAAAAAAATAGCCAAAAATTTTCATGAAGGCCTAGAATATAATCATAGAGAAGCATTTAAAAAAAAGATCTGCACCTGAAGTCACATTATTTTTACAGTCATATGATATAAGAATATCTAAGCAAATTCAATTTTTTCTTCATTAGGATAACGCTAGTGTATAAATGAAAGCATTCTCGTCTTTCTGATACTATAGATTTTGGTAAAGAAGGGATGGATTACCCTTGTAACAAAGAATACTTTAAAACTATTTCAACTGTTTTCGGTAAACTAGGAGATATGCGAGCACAGAATATCTTTCTTAAAGATATCAAGGACAAAGATATAATCTTTTATCTCCATATTTTAATCGCTTTCGAAAAAGTAATTGACTATTTATTATGAATATTCTACGAGCCATTTTTTCTCTTTTTATTGTATTGCTGGCAGGATGCACAGTGGGTCCCGAATATACAAAACCTCACATGCCACTATTACCCACACAATTTTCTATAGGCAATTCAAAAAACCTAATCAATATAGACACGCTCAAATGGTGGGAATCATTTAACGACACTTCCCTTAATAAACTTGTCAAAATCGCCCTACAACAAAATCTCACAATACTTCAAGCAACAGAACGCATAAATGCCGCAAAAGAAAATATTTTATCTGTCAGAGCTGATCTTTTCCCTTCTTCATATGCCTCAATATCTCATCGCTTTATACCTAACTTAAAGACTAATTCTACAGGACAATTAGATTCTGATTGGAAAATTGATCTATTTGGACAAAGGAGACACATAGAAAGCTCCCTAGCAAACCTTGATAGTGCATATGCCCAAGTGGATATAGCAAAACTCAATGTTATTTCCAAATTAATACCATCATATATAGATGCACGTCATTTCAAGGAAAGGATATCCATTGCTCATCAAATATTGGATTTGTACAAAAAAAATATAGAATTAAGTCACCTTAAATTCACCCAAGGAGCCACATCAAAATTATCTCTTGTGAAACTAGAGGCAGAAATAAAATCAATTGAATCCGACATACCTACCCTCGAAAAAAGCTTCCGTATGAACGTGCATAACATCTCTACTCTTCTTGGTTATCCCGCTACTGAGTTTTTACATTACATGCAAAAGCAATCTAATAATTTTCAACCGAATTTATATATACCCATTAATATCGGAATCCCCGCAGATCTGATTCGAAACAGGCCAGATATTCGCTATCAAGAGAAAAAGCTCGCTGATTCTGTAGCTAAAATAGGTATAGCTAAATCCGACCTCTATCCTTCCCTTTCATTGAATGGTTCCATCGCCCTTACACACGACAATAGTTTTCCCGGATATAATACCCATTGGTCTTTTGGTCCAAAACTATACCTACCAATTTTTGATAAGGGAAAAATAAAATCTAACATACGTAGAGCTGAGTCTTCTGCACAAGAGCAGTACATCACATGGCAAGAAACAGTATTAAATGCTATCAAAGAAGTTGAAAATGCACTGACATCTATTAACGAAGATAAAAAAATTGTTACAAAACTTCAACATGCCGTGGAACTACATAAAAAATCTATGTCACTATCAATGATCAATTATCGTCAAGGGAGATATTCCTTACTCGATATATTGGATATAGAACGTGCTACTGCAAAAGTAGAAGTTGATTTATCTATTGCCAAAAGACAATTGGCAAAGAGCTATGTAGATCTTTATATCGCTATTGGAAGTGGATATAATCCGTAGTCATCAAAATCCCTAAGAATATTGTTTATATTTTCCGGTCTTTTGAATGAAGAATTAAATGGCACGCTTGTCCTTTGATAAACTTATATTCCCTTAATATTTGCAACGTGATTTTATTTTATTATCAATGAGATCACCCGAAAAAAAATAATAGGTAAAAATTATTTTATTTTCTTAAATTCCTCGCGAAAACTTACCGCCTCTAGCTATCGACCACAGTAATTGTAAACTGACTAAACCAATTAGTTATAACATTACGTGCAAGACTTTTGGCTATAGGCATGACATTCTCGTCAGAATTAATTTCATAATATTTAGATGGATCACTTGCACATTGTCTTAAAGTATATCGCGTATCTTGATCCGGAGAAAATCCTACAGAAAATATGGTAATTGCATCTCTTCCAGTTCTATGACGCTTATGCATGTAATGGCAGTCTTGCAGAACCTTTTCTATTTTTTCTTTCTCTACTGAACTTCGAGATAGCTGATTTCCTATCGCAAGCATCAACATATATTTATTCTGACTTGCTCCATGAGGAAAGCAATGATTGGTATTAGTCAATACCTGCCCATCTCCAAATTGATTGGAAGTCATGTCAAATACGTTCTTGATAAATGAATAAGGAAAATGATCCCATGTAGCATAGTAAGGATCCTTATAATATTCGCGCGTAGTCGTCTTGTTATCCACGCTATACGTCAAGGTTCCGACTGCCCAATAAAGAATAGAAGAATAATGATAAGGAGCCATACAGAAATTTTTATAAGGAATTTGTGAGAGAAAATTTTTCACAAGCGTATTTCTATTAAGATACTGCTGATAATAATGAGAATACTCCAAATACTTTGGAGGATGTACTTTTGAGTCTGCAACCTTTCCTCTTGAAGCTAGCCAATAGCCATCCCATGCAAAAGGCATAATCATTAAACCAATATTTTGTTTATACATAACTTTTTTTCGACGAGAAATATCAACTTTACCCTTCGATTGCGAAAACATCTGCAAAAGAGATCCTCGCAATTGAACCGTTGTCGAAAGGGCGATGTCGACAGTAAATTGTAAAGGCAAAGAATTAACATTTTTCGTTAAAATAACAGCATCTTTAACGATTGATTCTATACTCCCAATATTTGAAAGATCTCTGGAATTATAAGTATTTAAAGCCTTTTCAATTTGATGTCTTATAAAATTATCTCTACCCGCTTCCCTTAAATCATATAAATTTTTTGGAGAAGTGCGATAAATAACATGATCCAAGACCTCTTGAAGCAAAGCTGTTTTCTGCATCACCGTCACCTGATCTACCACAACATCTACTATGGCGACAAAAGAAGACAATAAAATAGCTGTAATAACTAAAAAAACACCACGCGTGCACTTTTTTAGACGCAAAACGCCTAATAAAAAATTCTTATTTTGAAACATATAATACTCGAAATATAGTTGATAAAATATATTAATGAAAATAAATAATAAAAATGGATATCAATAATTTGTTAGTAAAATACAATATACCTTGTAAAATATTTATCAACCGATTCAAATATATTTCTTAAAAAATGTACCAATATGAGATATTTTGTTACTTTATAGAAAAAATAATGATCACCTGTGTATATATCAAAAAGTTTAGCTAATTCAAACCGTAGTTGATCATGCTATCGACTGTTCTTCCTTGATAATATATTCTTCTAGTATATCGATTAAGACAGGAGCAATCTTAATAATAAACATGCGACACTCCCTATTAAAAATGCATTTCTTGAATCAATTTTTCATGTGATAAACGGATCATGTTCCAAAATTGAAGAAAATATGCTACGAATTCCAAGTCATTGAAAAATAACTATTATTCCTGAGAAAAAACAGGGAAAAAATAATATCAAACCTAAAAAATAAAAGCACGGTGTCATTATAAGAACGACATCAAATCAAAGGATTAGCCAAAATATTCTATAATTTTTCAATACCGAAAGGTATATACATAAAGTTTTAAACAACGTACAATATGCTTGCCGGAAGGAAATAAAAATCAGGAAGGTTTCCGACATAATTGAGCCGTTTTGCATGATGTATCAAAAATAATCAAACAACTTCTTGTCACATTATTCATAGTTATCGTTGACATCCCGTTTTATATCATACGAATAGAGCAATATGCCTTTAATATATGCGAGGAAATATGGGAAAAAAAACAAAATTAAGAGCAGAATTACCTCGTGGATTCGCTGATTGCCCAACGAAAGAAATCCGTATTCGCAATAGAATTCTTGATTCCATTCGCAATATATATGAAAATTATGGTTTTGATCCTATTGAAACGCCTTTGTTAGAATATTCTGATTCCTTGGGAAAGTTTCTTCCCGATGAAGATAGACCCAATAAAGGCGTTTTTTCTCTTCAAGATGATGATGGTCAGTGGATTAGCTTGCGTTATGATCTTACTGCCCCTTTAGCACGCTATGTTGCGGAAAATTTTGACACAATAGTTTTTCCATGCCGCACATACCGTATTGGTCCTGTATTCCGCAATGAAAAACACGGCCCCGGAAGATTTAGACAATTTATACAATGTGATGTGGATAATGTCGGCTCTTCAGCAGAAACAGCCGATGCTGAAATGTGTATGATGATGGCAGATACTCTGGAAGCTGTGGGGATTAAACGCAATGATTACCACATTGGAATCAATAATCGCAAAATACTTGATGGTATCTTAGAAAAAATTGGCTTGCATGGTGATGATAAGCTCAATGAGCGATTAATCGTCCTGCGTGCAATTGATAAACTCGATAAATTTGGACTACAAGGAGTCAAATTATTACTGGGAGAAGGACGTACAGATAACTCAGGAGACTTCACGAAAGGAGCTAATCTTACATCTGAACAAATTGACATAATGGTGTCTTTTCTTTCCATCGATCTTGAAAAATCAATGCATGAGTTGTACGAGTTAGTTAAAGGCACTATCGCTGGAGAAAAAGGATTTAACGAACTCGTTGTAATTAGTGAACTTGTTAGAAAATCTGGATACAATTCAAATCGCATTAAAATATCTTCTACCATTGTCAGAGGTCTTGAATATTATACGGGATGTGTTTATGAAGCCATCTTAGGATTTCCTGTAATGAATGAAAAACAAAAACCTGTAGTCTTTGGATCTGTTGGAGGTGGTGGTCGTTACGATGGACTTGTATCACGCTTTAAGGGACAAAACGTGCCTGCGACTGGTTTTTCTATTGGAATTTCACGCTTGATCGTTGCTTTGAAGAGTCTTGAAAGTTCCACGAATAATATAAAAGAAATGGGTCCAGTACTCATAACCACTATGGATCATGATAGTGATAGCTTGAGCAAATATCAAATGTACACACAAATGTTACGCACAGCTGGCATACGCGCTGAAATGTTTCTAGGATCTTCTAAGAATTTTGGGAATCAATTGAAGTACGCCGATCGACGCAATTGTCCTCTTGCTATCATTCAAGGAACAGGCGAACGATCCCGGGGAATGTTACAGATTAAAGACCTAGCGAAAGGAAAAGAGCTCTCGCGCGAAATAAAAAATAACGAGTCTTGGCGTGAAGCACGCGTAGCTCAGATCACAATTCCTATTTCTGAATTGGTGTCTACTGTCAAAAAAATATTGCAAGAAAATAAGGAAGAAATATAAGTACTTCGTTTTTTCGAAAATAATGGATGTTCAGCGATGATATACTTCCAAAGGAGTGTACGAAAACCTTATTACCAAAAAATAAGCAACTACTGTTTGTAGTATCCTATGCATTAGGTAGAAAGATTCATATTTCTACTACCGGTTTTTGTTATCTTAAATATCACTAACAAAAAATGAGATCACGATCTTCTTTATAATCTACCCTTTAATACGCTGTATCAAAGCACCACACCGGCTCAGTTTTTTTTCTAAACATTCAAAACCTCGATCAAGATGATAAACACGAGAAATTTCTGTTTCTCCTTGGGCAGCCAATGCTGCTATCACCAGCGAAACTGAAGCACGTAAATCCGTTGCCATAACAGGAGCTCCTCGTAATCCTTGAACTCCTTCGACTCTTGCTGTTTGTCCTGAAAGAGAAATTCGAGCACCAAGTCGGACTAGTTCCTGTACGTGCATAAAACGATTTTCAAAGATAGTTTCAGTAATATGAGAAATACCAGCAGCACAACACATCATAGCCATAAATTGTGCCTGTAAATCAGTAGGAAAACCAGGAAAAGGAGCTGTTATCACATCAACAGGTCTTAATTTTTCTCCATTCCAGCGTACGCGAATACCTTCATCTATAATATCAATATCCACACCCGTCTGACGCATTACTTTAAAAACTGTTTTTAGCAAAGAAGAATCTGTCATTTTTAATATGACATCTCCTCCTGTCATTGCCACAGCCATTGCATAAGTGCCCGCTTCAATTCGATCTGGAAGAATCCTATGACGTGTTCCTGATAAACTAGTAACCCCTTGTATTGTAATGGTAGAAGAGCCCATTCCAGAAATTTTTGCTCCCATAGAATTAAGACAATGAGCAAGGTCTACAACTTCTGGCTCACGGGCCGCATTATAAATAGATGTGTCTCCATGCGACAAACTAGCTACCATCATCATAACTTGTGTAGCCCCAACAGAAACTTTAGGAAACGTATAACTCGTTCCTCTCAATCCTTTACTAGAAACACGAGCATCTACATAACCACCATCAATTTTTATCACAACACCTAAAGATTTTAATGAATCTACAAACAAATCAACAGGACGCGTACCAATGGCACAACCACCGGGCAAGGATATACGTGCATATCCTTCTCGTGCTAACAAGGGACCAATGACCCAAAAACTAGCTCTCATCTTTGAAACAAGATCATATGATCCTGTTAAATCAACTATATGACGACACCTAAAGTGCATTGTGGAAGAATAACTTTTATTCTGATCATTATATGAACTATCACTTAAAATCTCAACTCCATGAGATCTTAAAATACGGATAAGAAGCTTGACATCTGCTAAATCCGGAATATTTTCCAATGTTAACGTTTCACTTGTGAGCAATGATGCTATCATTACTGGCAGAGAAGCGTTTTTTGCCCCAGAAATTGCAATAGTACCATTTAGTTTATTTCCCCCTATAATCTTTATACGATCCATTTGCTCCACGGTTTTTAAAACCTAAACCTCTCTCTAAAAATATGAGGAATCCCTCTCTGTAAGATCCCATAGAAAAGAGATCTCATTCCGAAATATTGTAATACCATAGACAAAATGGAAATTCATCTAAAGCATTTTTTAGATTTTTAATTTTTAAGACGCGCCTGCCCTTTACGACGATGAAGATTTTTTCTTAGCATGGACGCTAATCGTATTTTCCGTTCTTCTTGAGCATCAATCTTTTTTCTTCCACAAGCGAAATCATCATTATCATCTTGATTACTACCTATTTTCATTCAAAGTTCCTTTCAAATAAATCAATAAAATATTTATGAACAATGTGCACAATATTTTATAGTCAATAGAATTTTTCCATTGTATCCTATAATAAACTATAGCAATAGCATTGTAACTGATATACATTCGCATGTACCTATCGAAATTGCTGCAGTAGCTCAGTGGTAGAGCACTCCCTTGGTAAGGGAGAGGTCGAGAGTCCGATTCTCTCTTGCAGCACCAAACAAACAACCATGAGTAAAAGTCCCCTCCTATAAAGTAAGTGAAATTCCTCAGATAACATTGCTAGAAAAATATATGTTTCTTGGAGAACTCCGTTTCTTGGCACCCAAAATCGTCAATATATAAAAGCCTTTACTCATATTCTAGCATTTTTAGCACGCCAGTCATATATAAAGAGCAATATTGGAGCAGCAATAAAAATAGAAGAAGATGCTGCTACAACAATGCCAAATGCCATGGGAATTGCAAAACTTCCTATAACACTACCACCCCAAACGGCCATAGGTAACACAGAAATAAAAGCAGCCATAGAAGTATAAACACTACGCCCTAGAGTCTCATTGATAGACTTGTCTATTAAGTCACGAAAAGAAATAGAAGTTGTATACAACTTCATATTTTTACGCATCCGATCATATACTACAACTTTATCGTTAACCGAATAACCAATCAACGTCAAAACCGCCGCAACAGCCGTTAAATTAAATTCAATGCCAAATAATGCAAAGAACCCTAATGTTTTGGTTATATCTAATATCAGCGTTGTTATTGCACCCAAAGCAAAATACCATTTAAAACGAATCCAAATATAAATTAACATCGCAATTGCAGAAATTATAACTCCTACAATCCCTTTTCTTATTAATTCTCTCGAAATCTTCGGACCTACTATCTCAGTATTTTGGATTGTAGACAAGGGGACTATTTCTGTTATTTTTTTCTTGACCATCTCCAAAACACGAGTTTGAGCAACACTATCCCCAGGTTGATATTGTAACCGGACAAGGAAGTTCTTCTCTCCATCAAAGTTTTGAAAAGAGATATCTCCTATTTGCAATGATTCTAAATTAGATCGCACAACGGACAAATCTACGGGCCGATTAGCGAGTACACCTAGTTGGATTCCCCCTTTAAAATCAATTCCATAATTTAATCCGTGCGTAAACAATAAACAAATGGAACAAATGGAAAAAAGAATAGAAATTCCAACTCCCCAAAAGCGCGCTCTCATAAATTGAATAGCAATGCAATCAGGAATCAAAAAAAATCGCGATAAAGGATTAATATCGATAGATTTCATTTTCTTGTATCGTATAATAAAGATCATCATAGCACGAACAATAGAGATTGCCGTAAACATAGAAATCAAAATTGACAAACCCATGGTAATTGCAAAACCACGAACTGCGCCACCTCCAAAAAAGAACAAAACAACAGTGGCTATCAGAGCCGTAATATTAGAATCAAAAATAGTAGAATACGCACGAGAAAACCCCATATCTAAACTACAAAAAACACTTTGATTTTTACGATTTTCTTCTCTTATTCGCTCATTTACTAGAATATTGGAATCAACCGCTAATCCTATACCCAGCACAATCCCCGCGATGCTTGGAAGCGTTAAAGTAGCTCCCAACAAGCTTAATAGCGCAAGAGTGAGGATAACATTTAAAAAAATAGAAAAATCAGCAACGAGACCCCACTTTCCATAAAGAACAATCATGAAAAGAACGATAAGAACTAATCCCGCTACAATAGCACATGTCCCTTTATAAATGGAATCACTGCCAAGATCTGCACCAACATTCCTCTCTTCTACAATATTTAATTTTATGGGCAAAGAACCCGCACGTAACATTGCTGCTAAAATACCCGCAGTTTCAATCGTAAAATTACCAGATATTTGTGCTTTACCACTAGGAATAGCCTGATTAATAACAGGAGCAGTTAAAACTCTTCCATCGAGAACTACAGCCAAAGGCTTTCCTATATTATCACGCGTAACTTCAAAAAAACGACGAGCACCCATCTCATCAAAACTAATATCAACAACTGGTTTATGCGTTTTAGGATCAAAATTAGCAGTGGCACCATTTAAGTGTATACCAGAAATTTCAACTTTATCTTCCACGAGATATTGATTACCATCGCTGTCTCTCAAAAACCTTACACCAAACATAAATCCTTTTTTACTATTATTTGGCAAGACTTTATGAAAACTCATTTTAGCCGTTGTGCCTAACAATTGACGCAAACGCGACGGATCTTGTTCTCCTGGAAGTTGAATAAGTATACGATGTGAGCCTAAACGCTGTATCGTTGATTCACTAATACCAATTTGGTCAATACGCTGACGAATAATCTCCATACTTTGTTCAATCGCATGCGAAATTACTTGATCAATATTATTTTGGCTTAATACAATTGATATCTCCTTTTCAGTAGTAGTAACCAACAAATTTTTTTTTGGATCTACATTTAATTTAGAATTAACACCTTGAAGAAACAAAGTAACTTTATCCGCAATATTCTCTTTAAACCTAGAATCAGCAAAAGAAAGCGTTATTTTATTTTGAATCTGACGCATTGAAAAAACGCCAATACCCTCTTTCTTTAAAAAAGAGCGTAATTCATCCGAATACATTTGCAAAAAACCATTAACAAAATCGTCTTCATCTACTTCTAAGACTAGATGAGATCCTCCTCGTAAATCCAAACCTAAAGAAATACGATTCTTTGGCATGGCAGAAGGGAATCTATCTAGCATAGATTGCGGAAGAAAATTAGGTAAAGCAATAAGCAATCCAATACAACAAATCATAGAATACAAAATCACAAGCCAAGGATTATTGCGCATCTATACTCTCATTTCTCAAAAATATTAGTACAATCCTATTCAGGAAAACACCTCTCACTGAAGAAAATATAGCGTTTCCCGTAATTAACAATTTACATGATTTCAAAAGATATAACAAAAAAATAGCAATCTATACCCGTCATTAGCAAGAAAATAACGATTAACAAAAAATGTTTTATAAATTAACACTCAGTACTGAAGAATCGTCTTTTGAATCAATCTCATCTTTATTAGACCGATCACACGTAACTTTTTCATGATGTACTTGATTTAATCTATCCAACATACCCAAAGCAATTTCTCGCGCACTCATCACAACAGTATCGGCCCCATATCGAGTTAAATGTTCTACTTCAGAATCGGAATCTGCAAGAGCTATAATCAATATAGAAGGATTTGAATTTCGTGCTTCTTGCGTAATGTATGCTGCTTCAAAAGCAGTAGAAATAGATACCACAAGGGAACGAGCTTTCTCAATATTAGCCATTAAAAGAATTTTTGTAATGGTAGCGTTGCCGTATATTACATCAATGCCTAATGAACGCAATTCTTCAATTTTCTTTTCAGAATCTTCTATAACAAGAAGCGCAATACCTGCTGCTTTCAAATTTTGAACTATTACTTTACCAATACGACCATACCCAACTAAAATAACATGATCACAAAGATCTGTCTTCTGTATCGTAACCTCTTGCTGTTCTAAAATGGATTCCACAGGAACTTCTTGCTTTGTATCTTGTTCTACACAAATGTGAGAGTACTGCTCTGTACTACTTGTAACTCTTGCAAAACGGAGAACAAGAAAAGATTGTAGAAATTCAGCCAAAACGAATACAAGCGGATTCAATATAATAGATATGATAGAAGAAGCTAGAATAAGATCTCGAGCCTGATCTGGCAAGATCCCTAATTCTACTCCAAGATTAGCTAAAATAAAAGAAAACTCCCCAATTTGCGATAAACTTGCCGCAATTGTCAAAGCTGTTGCAACAGATCTCCCAAAAGCAATCACCACGATAAACGCTATCAAAGCTTTTCCTATAATAACAATGATTACTGCCATCATTAAAAGAATAGGATTACTGATCAAAATATCAGGATTAAACATCATTCCCACTGAGATGAAGAAAAGAACCGAGAAAGCATCACGCAAAGGAAGACTTTCTTGTGCAGCGCTTTGACTAAGCTCACTTTCCGCTAAAATCATCCCTGCAAAAAAAGCACCGAGAGATAAAGAAACCCCAAAAAGCTTTGATGATCCATATGCAAATCCAAGCGCTATAGCTAAAACCCCAAGACGAAAGAGTTCTCGAGATCCCGTATAAAATATCATATGCAATATCCAAGGAATCACTCGTCGTCCAAAAATTAACATCACTCCGATAAAAGCAACGACTTTCAACAAGGTAATCATAATCAACCCTGGCATTCCTACTTCAAATCCCATCTGTTGAGTAATGAAAGAAGTCCAAGGATGAGTCATAGAAGAAGGCTCTGCTGAATAATTAGTTGCAGCAGCAGGAATTAAAACAAGCGCGAGAACTATTATCAGATCCTCAACGATCAACCATCCAACGGCGATCTTACCACGATCTGTCTCAAGAATCCGATTCTCTTGCAGAGCTTTTAAAAGAACAACCGTGGACGCAATAGAAAGTGCAAGACCAAATACAACACTACCTCCTAGAGACCAGCCCATTACCATTCCCATTAAAGCGCCAAGCGCTGTACCTAAAATAATTTGGATAAGAGCACCGGGAAGAGCAATACCACGTACAGAAATGAGATCTTTCACAGAAAAATGTAAACCAACCCCGAACATTAATAGAATAATTCCTATTTCTGCAAGCGCAGGAACTAAAGATTGACTAGCCACAAATCCCGGAGTACGAGGACCTACAAGAATACCTGCCACGAGATACCCTATTAATGTTGGCAAGCGACATCGATTTGCAATAGCTCCGAAAATAAAAGCCAATACAAAACCCCATATAATGGTTGTCATAAAAGGCGTCTCGTGTGACATAAAAAGGCCTCATAGATGAATAAATCATCTTCTTAAATTGAAAATATAAATACGAGAAAAATCAATAATATGTAAGACTAAAAATTCAATCTCGTAGCCATCCTAAATAACATTTCCCACGAAAATTCAGAATACCACCCTTTCGTTTTTTCATCTACGAACACACAAAAAAAACAAAAAGTTAACAATCCATTTAAATGCACATAGGGAATAACTCCCTACTTTATGATTGAAAATTCCTAATAAATCGTATATCCGCGACCCTTACAATGCAATTAAGGCACAAATTTAAATAAAAAAAATTTGTGGAAAAAATTTACTATATCGATTAATATCTCCCTTCAATAATACTCGCTATCATTTGTAAGTATCCACTATACCTACTATACACAAAAATAGATCTTTTAAAAATACACAATTAAAAAGAAAATATTTTTCTGTAACCAATTAATTTTGAGATAGAGATTTGCGATATCCCAAAATGCAATCAACGTCAGAAATACGAAAATTCGCTTTTTTAACAGATAAAGAAAAACACCTTTCGACAGCATGCTCAATCTCTCCATCTAAAGCTTTATGTACTTTTGGTTCAAAATATCGTGAAAGCCTCAAATTTTTTATAGGATCTAAAGCCTCAGTTCGAACCCAAAACATTGTGCCAGCAAAAAAATCTAACTTTTGATCTTGAAAAGTAATCCCCATTCTTCCTGCAAGAGTACAAATCATTTCACGATTTTTTCCTAAAGAACACGTGTAATCACAATATTTATTAGGATAACGATACGCTCGGGAACCAATCATACCTATATCACGATGCGTATCAAAAGTACGAATAATTTTAAAGACAACGCCAGGTGCACCTAAAAGATCATAGAAGAGCCATCTTCTCCACAAGTCCCCTTCCCACCAAGAATATCCTTTTCTCTTAGATTTCTTTCCATGAATTTTACATACATAATCGTAATTGCTTAATTGTTCCGTTTCAAGCAATATTAAGAAAGGGAGAACGTCACGTCCGTGATTTTCCATTATATGGATTCGTGCAGCAGGAAAAATTTTTAAAATTTCCGATTTTATGGATGCACTTTCTGTAACAAGTGTGACGTGCAAATCAAAAGAAATACTGAGATTCGACAGCAAATTAGCTATTTCTATCCAAAGATCAATATAATAAAGGTGCACAACAATAGCGATCTTTGCTTTGATTGCAATCTGCATCACTTTTCCCATAGCAGGGGATTCCCACCCATGCAGTAATTGTGGGAAATGATGAATTCTCTGTCCATCAAAATGAAGCTCTCGTTCCATCATATAAAGATTGGACTGGGCAAAAAACTTCTTTCCACTTCTTGAACCATAAGCAACAACGTAATTTTCATCGTAGCATAACTTTTTGCTACGTTTATAAAAAAGAGTCCAGAACCAAAAAAAAAATCCTCCCCAAAGATTGACTTTCTCAATGTTAAAGTGATCACTATAAAAATTCCAGGATTTAAAATGAGAAGTGAATAGAAAATAACCTTTACTGCATCCACTAACTGGCAAATAGATAACTAGACTTCTTTTATTTGACGAGATCATTCTCAAACTACATAAAGAACGATTTCGAAATACAAGATCAGGAATCAAGCGGTATACAGTAGGGAAAAATATCATGAGAAATTAGTCTTAAATATAAAAATAAATCGGTAATTCAATCATATTCTTTTTTTCTTTTCAACAACTTGCCTGAGATATAATCCGTAAGGGGAATTGCCGAAATGATCAATCAGCTGAAAAAATTGACTCTCATTAATAAAATCATGACGATATGCAATCTCTTCGGGACAAGCGACGTACAATCCTAAACGGTTTTCAATATTTCGAACAAAAACAGCAGTATCTAATAACGATTCTGGTGTCCCTGCATCAAACCACGCACTGCCTTCACGCAAAAATTCTACCGCAAGCAAACCTTTATCGAGATAATAAGAATTAACATCCGTAATTTCCAATTCTCCACGAGCAGAAGGTCTAATATTACGGGCTATATTAACCACTTCCTGATCGTAAAAATAAATCCCTGTAACCGCAAAGGAAGATTTAGGATTGTTAGGTTTTTCTTCTATAGAAATAGCTTGATTCGAAGAATCCACTTCAACAACACCATAACGCTGTGGATTTTGGACATGACAGCCTACCACGGTAGCAGAATTTCTTCGTGCACGTGCTTTATGAAAAATATCCGATATATCAGAACCATAAAAAACGTTATCCCCTAAAATGAGGACAGAAGAAGAATCTCCAATAAATTCTGCACCTAAAATATAAGATTGCGCTAAACCAGCTGGAACAAGTTGTTCTATATATGAAAACTGTACTCCCCATTTCTCTCCTGATCCAAGAAATTCCTTTAGTACGGGAAGATCTCTTGGAGTAGAAATAATCAATATCTCACGAATCCCTGCATCCATGAGAGTACTCACAGGATAATAAATCATCGGCTTATTATAAATCGGCAACATCTGCTTAGAAAGCAAATCGGTCAATGGCCTAAGACGCGTACCAGAACCACCAGCAAGAACAATACCTTTCATCTTCCCTCCAATAATATCCCCTCTTAAATATTAACAAGAATATTGCGAACTCCTTCTTTCCAGGTAGAAATCCGTATGTTATGAGTATTTGCTAATTTACTGCAATCAAGACAAGAATATGCTGGACGATGTGCTTTTGTAGGATATTGTTTGGTGAAAATCCGATAAACCTTGGAATAAGGACCTCCACGTTCTGCTGATTCCCAAAAAATATATTCAGCAAAATCTGCCCAACTAACAGGACCTCCATCTGCCGTCATATGGAATATTCCCCGCAATGACGTATCAGAATTTTCTATCAAATTATGAGCAATTTGAATAATTGCTCTAGCGATCTGCAAAGCTGAAGTTGGTGTTCCAAATTGATCACACACAACACTTATTTCGCGACGTTCTTTTGCTAATCGCAACATAGAAAGTAAAAAGTTGCTACCAAATATGGAATAAACCCATGCTGTCCGTAAAATAACATAATTATTGGTATAAGATGCTACTTTTTCTTCTCCAGCTAACTTACTTTTACCATATATATTAAGAGGATTAGTAGGAGAGAATTCATCAATAGGAGTACGAGATAAACCATCAAAAACATAGTCCGTAGAGATATAAATACAAGGAATTCCAATAGAATCCGCTGCCTTTGCAATGGCACCAGCACCTTCTGCATTAATAGAAAAAGCAATCTCTGGTTCATCTTCAGCCTTATCCACAGCGGTATAAGCAGCAGGATTGATAATGACATCAGGAGAAAAACTGAGAAAAAAACTTGCAAAATCTTTGGGCTTTAAAAGATCAATATCCGGGCGCCCTACTCTAATAATTTCGACATCTTGCACACACATACTAGAGAGAGATTGTGCAATTTGTCCGTTATTTCCGATTACAAGACATTTCATTTAAATTTTTCCATTTGGAATAATCATTATCAGGTTTCAATTCTTTATATAAAGGACGCCACCACCAGTTATTATCCAAATACCAACACACAGTTTTATTTAGTCCACTCTCCATATTTTCCTGTGGAAACCATCCTATTTCAGATTTAATCTTAGAAGAATCAATAGCATAACGACGATCATGTCCTGGACGATCTTCTATAAAACGAATTAATTCAGTATGGGAATAAGATTTTGGAATTAATGCATCCAATAAAAAGCCAATCTCGAAAACAATATCAATATTTTTTCTTTCGTTATTGCCACCAATATTATATCTCTCACCAATCCTCCCTTTTTTAAGCACTAAATATAATGCGCGCACGTGGTCTTCGACATAAAGCCAATCACGTACATTTTGACCATCACCATAAAGAAAGACATGCGATCCTTCTATCATTCTTGTAATCGCTAAAGGTATTAATTTTTCAGGAAAGTGATAAGGCCCGTAATTATTAGAACAATTAGACAAAAGAACTGGAATGCCGTATGTATGTCCCCATGCCAGCACTAAATAATCTGAAGAAGCTTTTGTAGCAGAATAAGGAGAGGATGGATTATATGGCATATCTTCAGAAAACAACCCCTTATCTAAAGATCCATAGACTTCATCTGTTGAGATCTGCAAAAAACGAAATTGATCTTTTTTGTCTTGAGACAAGCATGACCACCATAATCTGGTTTCTTCCAATAAAATAAAAGTACCAATGATATTGGTAGTAATAAATTCATCTGCTCCTAAAATAGAACGATCTACGTGACTTTCCGCAGCAAAATTCACAATAGCATCAGGTTGAAATTCCTTTAAAGCAGAACGAATACACTCTCTATCGCAAATATCTACTTGTAAAAATGAAAATAAATTACTTTGAGAAATCTCTTTTAAAGAATTTAAATTCCCAGCATAAGTTAATTTATCTATGACCAAAACTTGTATTTTTAGATCATTTACTAAATATCGACACAATGCAGAACCAATAAAACCTGCCCCTCCTGTCACAATTAGACGCATAGCAAATCCCTCTCCATATTCAGTGAAAGAAGAGGCAAGCCATCATACTCAAATGGACTATCTATTTGATTTAAAAAAGGAAGATTTTGATCTTTCTCAGATACAGAAGGCAATATTGTATCCAATAATGGCCATGTTATATCTATACTTTTGTCTTGCCAAGCCACTCCAGAATCATGCTCTACAGAATAAAAGTCTGTGACTTTATAAATCACTTCTGTATTCATTTCTAAAGTCATAAATCCATGTGCAAATCCGGTGGGAATATAAATCTGCAAACCATTGTTTGCCGAAATTTCTAAAGAAACCCAACATCCATAAGTTGGAGAATTTCTCCGTATATCCACAGCGATATCAAAGATGCGACCAGCAATGCACCTCACAAGTTTTGCTTGAGCATAAGGAGGACGCTGAAAATGTAATCCTCTTATTGTACCACAATCAAAAGAAAAAGAGTGATTGTCCTGAACAAAGACATCCTGTAAACCAAGTTCTTTTAATAGTTTACTACTATAAGTCTGGGAAAACCATCCTCTAGAATCTTCAAATTTTCTTGTTTTTAAAATACGTACGGGATTAATGTTCATTAAAATGTATATACCCAATAATAACAATGAAAAAAGTGATGCAAATTAAAAAAATTATTTTAAAATACTCTGCACAGGCTATATAAAAAAAGTTAAAAATTACTGAAGCATATTATAAATATAAATTATTATTTTTGATAGGAGTTACCTATCATTCAATTGAATTTTTAAATTAATTTTTCATCGTTGTGTTATTAATTACATATAAGTTGCTTTATTGATCGCATATAAAATGGACTTATGAACGTGTTTCTTAAAAAATAATTTATTCAAAATAACTTCATAAAGAGGACACGACGTTCTTCTAATTCAAAATGGAATACTGTACACACCCTCACAAAAAAAAATACCTAATAGTGGAAAATTCAAAATGATACAATCCTGTAAATGTGTTGTCAAATCACTCCTTAGAAAAATAAAACTTAAGTTCCCTTCGCGTCACAAACGTCGGATTATCAAATTCGAAAATTTCGAAAAAGAATACAGAGAATGGTCATCCTTATTTCATGATACATCTCCTCAATTCACAAAAAAAATTCTCCAAAACATATCACAATGGCAAAACAAGCCTCTTATATCTGTCATTATGCCAGTGTATAAAATAAAGAAAGAATGGCTAGAAATGGCGATAGAGTCTGTTCGAAGCCAAATTTATTCTCATTGGGAATTGTGCATTGCAGAGGATTGTTCCGGTGATATAGAAACGGTATCACTACTCAAAAAATATGCCAACATGGATTCACGCATTAAAGTTGTTTTTCGAGCTAAAAATGGACATATCTCCGCTGCTTCTAATAGCGCCGCTCAATTAGCAACCAGTGAATGGCTTGCTCTGCTAGATCATGATGATCTCTTGCACCCTACAGCACTATATTATGTGGCAGATGCTATTAATAACAATCCAAATGCTGAAATTATTTATTCTGATGAAGATAAAATTAATGAAAATCAAATAAGATCTGGTCCATATTTCAAATATGATTTTAATCCCGAGCTTTTTCATGTGCATAATATGATCACCCATTTAGGCGTTTATAGGACGGAAACCTTTAAAAAAATAGGAGGATTTAGAGAAAAATTTGAAGGAGCACAAGATTATGATTTGGTCCTTAGATTCTTAGAAAACATTGACCTTTCACAAATAATACACATACCCCGCGTTCTTTATCACTGGCGTATGCATGATAACAGTACAGCGCAAAAAATAGGTAATAAAAATTATGCAGGAAAAGCTGGAGAACGTGCTTTAAATGAACATTTTCAGCGCACTGGTATAGCAGCCAAAGCAGTTTTTGATGGTGCGCAATATCGTACTCACTATATGATACCCAATCCCCCTCCTTTGGTCAGTATTATTATCCCTACCTATAACCATCACCATCTCTTAAAAATATGTTTGGAAAGCATTTATCACAAAACCACTTATTCCTCTTTTGAAGTCATTATTATTGATAACTTATCAGATGATTCAAAAACCTTTTTGTATTTGCAAAAGATTCAAAAAAAATATCCAAACTTGCGTGTTATAACTGACAATACACATCCCTTTAATTATTCACGAATAAACAATAACGCTACACTACATGCCAAAGGCCAATATTTTTGCTTTCTCAATAATGATACAGAAGTTATTAATGGTCAGTGGTTATCTGAAATGATGGGAATAGCTAGTCAACCACAAGTTGGAGCTGTCGGTGCACGTCTGTGGTATCGTCGGAAAAAGTTATGGAAACGTAGTAAACGTCTACAACATGGTGGTGTGATTATGGGCATAAACAACATTGCAGGACATAAAAACAAACATCATAAAGCACGATGCAGTGTTCCCAATTATCAAGCTTTCGCAATGCACTTTACACATTCGATTTCTGCTGTCACAGGTGCTTGCATGGTTATGAGCAAAAAATGCTTTATGCATGTCGGTGGATTTGACGAAAAAAATACACCTGTTGTATTCAGTGATATAGATCTTTGCTTGAGAATCCTTGAAGCTGGTTATCGAAATGTTTGGACTCCTCATGCAGACTTATATCATGATGAATCTCGTACACGGAAATATGACCACGAAGATCCTGCAAAAATGATCGTCTTCCAAGAAGCATGCCAATATCTACAAAAACGCTGGAAAAAAATTATAGAGAAAGACCCGTGTTACAATCCAAATTTAAGCCTCTTGCACGAAGGAGGACATACCTTAGCCTATCCACCTCGTTTGGATTGTCTTTCTTCTCCTACTAAGTAAGAAAAATTGACATGGCTGTAGGAGGAGTAAAATCCAATAGCTATGTCAATCTCTATCAAAACAATTGACAAAAATCATAAAAAGGTACCCCGAGTTATAATCCAAACTCAAGCCTCTTATATACAGAAGATCTATCCCTACTTCATGCTCAATTACAAAAAACGTAGACCAAGATATTGTTAACTCTATCAGTTATTTCGTAATATCTGTACATATATGCCCATATATTATGATAGATTTTCAAGTAGCTGTGAAGCATACATCTTTTTGTATAAACTACCATCTTTTTGCTGTAACAAATATTTTTGATCTCCTGATTCAGATACTTTACCATCTTCTATAAAGATAATATGATCAGCTTCGATAATTGTTGAGATCCTATGTGCAATAACAATTGTGGTACGTCCTTGCATTAAACGGGAAAGAGCTTGGCGAACAAGGTTTTCAGTATGCGTATCCAAAGCACTAGTAGCTTCATCTAAGACAAGAATATGACCATCTCGTAACATAGCACGTGCAATTGCTATACGCTGTTTTTGTCCACCAGAAAGATTACTACCATTTTCGCCTACGTATGTATCATATCCTTGGGGCAAGCTCATGATAAAATCATGTGCATTAGCAGATTTAGCAATTTCGATCATTTCTTCTTCAGTAGCCATCGGACGTCCAATAAGTATGTTATATCTTACTGTATTAGAGAACAAAAAAACATCTTGCCCAACATATGAGATACGTTCTCGTAAAGAAGAAAAAGTAATATCGCGAATATTAATACCATCAATCTCAATCGATCCAGATGACGGATCATACATACGCATTAACAAATTAATGATCGTTGATTTCCCACTGCCCGAAGGTCCAACCAAGGCTGTCATTTTCCCTGATTTGAAACAAAGATTTATTCCTGAAAGGACAGGATGCCCTTGTTTATATGAAAAAAAGACGTCACGAAATACAGTTGTTCCCTTTCCAACAGGCAAATTTACTGCATGAGGACTTTCCTCAATCATAATAGGATGATCAAGAAGAGAAAACATACAACGTACTCCAACCATTCCCCCCTCTAAAATAATACGAGTGCGCGCAATACGCTTTGCAGGTTCGTATGCCATAAGTAAAGCCGTAATAAAGGACATAATCTCACCAGCATTGCTAGTGCCTTTTTTAGACATTAAAAAACCAGAAAAAAGAATAATTCCCGCTATGGATAATCCTGATATAGTTTCCATGATTGGACTCGTAGCAGATTCTATCTTGGCCACCTTATTTAAGCGATCTTCTACTTCCTTTATCATATTACACATACGCTGGTTCATAACCTCTTCCATCGCGAAAGATTTTACTATCCGAATACCTATAACAGTCTCTTGCAGATTCTGAATAATATGGCCAATAGCAACCATCCCCTGCTCCATAATATGACGTACTCTTTTAACGAGAATACGAACACCTAAAATGCAAAGAGGACCAATGATTATAGTACACAATGATAACGTCGGCTCTTGCAAAAACATCACTACTATCAATCCGACGAGTGTTAAAAAGTCACGCAGGAAAGAAGTAATGAATATATCAACAACACTTCTTACTGACTGCGTGGCATGGGTGAACCGTACTTGCAATTCAGAAGATTGATTGCTATCATAGAACTCCATTCCATATTGAAGAAGGCGACGGTATATTTTCCTTTGCTGCTCCGCAATAATGGAATTACCTGCACAACTGAGGTAGTAATTTTGCACGAAAGAGGCGATGCCCTTTACAATGAATATCCCAGCTACCGTGCTAGAAACAACAATAACATGAAAAATATCCGTTGATGCAACCATTGCATTCATCACGTCACGCATAATCCATGCACTGCATGATGTCATCAAAGAAACGGTTATCATTGCAACAATAGACATAGAATACCATGTTACATGCTTATGGATATTCTCTCTTATGAGACGTGATAGCATTTCTCTGTCGGAAGGAGACATTACTTTGTCTAATACAAAAAAAAAATTCCTCATCTTTGAAAAAAAATCTTACTCCTCGAAAAATTGTGAATCATACGACAATATTAAAATGCAACCTATAGAAATCTCAATTTTCTCATATAAACAGGATCGCATATTCTGCAAATCAGGGAATTGACAATAATTATCACAAAAATTCGTCTATACTATTCCCATATAAAAAAGAAATCACGCTAGAAGCCAATTCTCCTTCACTCATCATAATCTCCTATAGTCACACGCATTATCTGTAGTATACCGAATATTTTTAAAATAACATAGAAAGATATTCTCATGGTATAATCTTAAATTAAGAAAAATCTTTATGAATAGCTATTGCCTCAATTAAACTGATAGAGATTTTCGATCGGAAAGCTATAGCACAGCAAAAGTATAGATGAAAGGGGGCGGATAGAAACCGATCAGACTTAGCATCTAAGCATATTTTTCCTTGATTCCCACAAGTACGGGAAAAAATATTAAAATCAATTACAAACTATCAACTTCAATATTATATTCTCTAATCTTACGATAAAGGGTAGAACGCCCTATACCAAGCCTTCTCGCAACTTCACTCATCTGTGCTCGATATAATTTCATTGCTAATCCAATTATTTCCTTTTCAATATCAGATAAACGACGTACTTCTCCATCTTGACCAATAGCAGGAATACTCTCCTGTGAAAGATTATCTAGTATGGTATCACTACTTTTACCTTCTGTATAACAAGTACATGCTGTCTCTGTATGAAATTCTCTCTCTTTTTTTCCTTCTCTCGATAACAATAAAACAAAACGATCTTCTGTAAGATGACTATCTTTAAGCCCGATTACAGCTCGCAGTAGAATATTTTTCAGCTCTTGCACATTATCAATCCAAGGATACTTGGTTAACAGAGACAATGCTTTATCTGATATACTAATCTGCTTTATAGCATTCTTTGTGCAAAAAGATTGTAAGAAAAAATGCACTAACCATGGGATATCCTCTGAACGACTACGTAATGTAGAAATATTGATAAGAAAAACACTAATTCTATAGTAAAGATCTTTACGAAATACATGAGATTTGACCTGTGGAAGTAAGTTTTTCTCTGTCAAAAAAATAAGGCGCACATCTAGTCTGATAGCGCCTCGAGAATCAAAAAATTCAATTTTCCCCGTCTCAATGAAATTGTAAATCCTTCCTTGTACTGCAAGAGGAAGCGCATCTGGTTCTTCTAAAACGATAGTCCCTCCGTTTGCTTCAATAAATTTTCCAAGAAACTGTGCACTATTTTTAGTTTGTAGATCTACATCACCAAATAGAAATTTCTCAATTTTATCCTGATCAATCATTCCACAATTAACAATAAAAAAAGGGAAAAAAGCGCGTTTTCCAGATTCATGAATAAAACGCGATAATCTCTTCTTTCCAACACCAAATTCCCCTTGTATCATTATTGGAATCGCACAATCTCCCGCCTTCCGTGCCAAATCTACCACTTGAATCATAGCAGGACTCACTGCAATTAATGAATCTAACGCGCAATGTTCATTTTCTTGAGAAGGTACTACACCCTCCCTGAGAGCACAGATTATAGAATCGCAAAGTTGTTTTCTTGAAACAAGATTTAAAAAAAATTTAGAAATTCTATTATATAGAAAACAATTAAGAATCTTGATATTATCTTGTGTCGTCTGCACAATAATCGGAACGATTGGTATTTTATCTACAATATTCTTTAAAATATTTTCTTTATCATCCTCACAGTTTATAAGACTTAAAAAAATTACATTTACCTGTATTTTACTTATAGTTGATAGATCAGAAACATTAACAATAAAAACGTCATATCCGTATGATTCTACATGATCTTTAATAATCTTGATTTGTTCATCATCCTTATCTATAATTAAAACCCGTTTATGGCGATCTAGGCTCTTTTTTCTAGGCATTTTTCGCCTTTCCTTCATATAGAGTAAAACATCACCTAGTCAAATTACTCATTATATTTGAAAATATTATTGGATTAAATATTCCAATTTTAGGAAAATTATTTCGCAAGCAGTAAAATTGCTTGCCATTCTTAATATAAGGGATTTTTATGATATCCACATGAAACCATATTTGTTATTTAACCAGAGGATGCACAAAAATAATGACGAAATATCCTGACTATGAATTTTTTTCTAATGCTTTCTTCCGCAAAGCTCTTCGTTCCTCTGATATGACAACAATGGATTCTCAAGAAAATCTAGGGAATCTCCCTCGCTGGAATTTAGAAGATCTCTATCCATCCCATGATAGCCAAGAAATTTCAAATGATATGGAATGCATTGAGCATGAGAGTTTAGCTTTTAAAACACGTTGGGAAGGTAATTTAGCACATGCTACTAATCAGAAAAACTGCCATAGCTTAGGGGCAGCTATCGCTGAATATGAGAGAATTTGCGAACTCATCGGACGTATCGCCTCTTATGCCATGTTATCGTACAACTGTAATCTATCTAGCCCAACTATTCGCAAGTTTTATACAGACATAAATGCAAAACTTGCTGATTTTGAAAAAGTACTCATCTTTTTTGCGCTGGAAATCAATACTCTGGATGAAGCGCTTTTAGAACAATCCTATGCTCAAGATCCCTTAACACTTAAGTACTCTGCATGGATAAAAAATATAAGAAAAATCAAGAAACACTTATTGTCCAATGATATGGAATGTCTCTTATCCGATACATCTCAAGTAGGAAGAGAAGCGCTCAAACGCTTTTTTTGCGAAAATATAGAATCTCTCCGATTTAAAATAAATGACCAAAAAATACCACTAACAAAAGCATATAAGTCATTCTTTGATTCTGATAGAGAAGTTCGTAAGTCAGCTGCTAAAGCGCTCTCTCATACATTCAATAAGAGTAGCCATATTTTTTCTTTTATTACCAACACTTTGGCAAAAGATGAAGAAATTCAGGATCGTTGGAGAAAATATGAAAAAATTGCTGACAGTCGTCATTTATCTAATAATGTAGAACCATATGTGATAGAAGCCCTTATGCAATCTGTTAAAAATTATTATCCAAAGACATCACATAGGTATTATGAATTAAAGAAAAAATGGCTAAAATTAGATACCATGTATTTTTGGGATCGCCTTGCCCCTTTACCAGGAACATCTCAGGACATCATTCCTTTTGAAGTAGCACGAGATCTCGTTCTTCAATCTTATGCTAAATTTTCTCCTCAAATGTCTATAATTGCCGAAAAGTTTTTTACTCATAATTGGATTGATGCTCCTCAATATGATGGAAAAGGATCGGGAGCTTTTGCACACGGCACTATACCTTCAGTACATCCATATATCTTATTGAATTATTTAGGAAAACCGCAGGATGTGATGACACTAGCTCATGAACTAGGTCATGGTATTCACTTTGTACTTTCATCAGAAACACAAGGAATTCTTACGAATAATTCTTCGCTGACGTTAGCAGAAACCGCTTCTATTTTTGGTGAAACTTTAACTTTTGATTCTTTACTCCAAGCAGCCTCTAGTAAGGAAGAACGCAAAATTTTGCTAGCCAATAAAATTGAAGATATGCTGAACAGCATCGTACGACAAATTTCCTTCTACGATTTTGAGTTAAAATTACATACAGAACGCCGATCGACTGGAGATATTCCCACCCATAGAATCAATGAAATATGGCTTGAAACTCAAAAGGAATCTCTTGGCCCTGCTTTTGATTTAAGTGATTTGGAATACGGTAGTTTTTGGATGATGGTTCCTCATTTTATTGAGAGTTCTTTTTACGTATATGCATATGCCTTTGGCAATTGTCTTGTTAATTCACTATATGATATATATAAGAGCAATACCGTCGATTGCTTTAAGGAAAAATATCTCAATATTCTGCGTGCTGGAAATTCAAAGCATTACTCAGAACTTCTGTTACCTTTGAACATTAATCTTTCTGATCCAAATTTTTGGGAAAGAGGATTACAAACAGTTGAAAAAATGATTGATGATGTTGAAAAGATGTAATCTGAATACGGATCAGTAATATTATCTCAAAAAATAATCTGCAACTTTTATTGCTTGCTGACGATTGGGACAAATTTCTTTTTCCAATCGTCGCAGTTACTGTATGAGGGATAATAAGAATTTTTCCCAATTATTCACTTATCTTGATATACCAAGACATAAATACCGTATCATGGGCATTTTAGCAGAGTATCTAATAGCAAATTCATTTATCAAAAGTGACAATAGATAAATGGAATAAAAAAGCATATTATGTCACGTCCTTAATTTAATAACGATTAATTATAATGTAAAATCAAGCATTTAAATTTTCTTTATTCTCTCAACCTCCCTGCAAAACCATCATTGATTTAACGGTGCTTTTTTATATATTCCCAGCACCCTTTTTCATACTAAGGATTACCCATGACAATGGTTTACAATCTGCTGATGACAAAAATGCATACAATGAATCCTAACATAAGACTTCAAGACACATAAAATCCCTAAGAATATTGTTTATATTTTCCGGTCTTTTGAATGAAGAATTAAATGGCACGCTTGTCCTTTGATAAACTTATATTCCCTTAATATTTGCAACGTGATTTTATTTTATTATCAATGAGATCACCCGAAAAAAAATAATAGGTAAAAATTATTTTATTTTCTTAAATTCCTCGCGAAAACTTACCGCCTCTAGCTATCGACCACAGTAATTGTAAACTGACTAAACCAATTAGTTATAACATTACGTGCAAGACTTTTGGCTATAGGCATGACATTCTCGTCAGAATTAATTTCATAATATTTAGATGGATCACTTGCACATTGTCTTAAAGTATATCGCGTATCTTGATCCGGAGAAAATCCTACAGAAAATATGGTAATTGCATCTCTTCCAGTTCTATGACGCTTATGCATGTAATGGCAGTCTTGCAGAACCTTTTCTATTTTTTCTTTCTCTACTGAACTTCGAGATAGCTGATTTCCTATCGCAAGCATCAACATATATTTATTCTGACTTGCTCCATGAGGAAAGCAATGATTGGTATTAGTCAATACCTGCCCATCTCCAAATTGATTGGAAGTCATGTCAAATACGTTCTTGATAAATGAATAAGGAAAATGATCCCATGTAGCATAGTAAGGATCCTTATAATATTCGCGCGTAGTCGTCTTGTTATCCACGCTATACGTCAAGGTTCCGACTGCCCAATAAAGAATAGAAGAATAATGATAAGGAGCCATACAGAAATTTTTATAAGGAATTTGTGAGAGAAAATTTTTCACAAGCGTATTTCTATTAAGATACTGCTGATAATAATGAGAATACTCCAAATACTTTGGAGGATGTACTTTTGAGTCTGCAACCTTTCCTCTTGAAGCTAGCCAATAGCCATCCCATGCAAAAGGCATAATCATTAAACCAATATTTTGTTTATACATAACTTTTTTTCGACGAGAAATATCAACTTTACCCTTCGATTGCGAAAACATCTGCAAAAGAGATCCTCGCAATTGAACCGTTGTCGAAAGGGCGATGTCGACAGTAAATTGTAAAGGCAAAGAATTAACATTTTTCGTTAAAATAACAGCATCTTTAACGATTGATTCTATACTCCCAATATTTGAAAGATCTCTGGAATTATAAGTATTTAAAGCCTTTTCAATTTGATGTCTTATAAAATTATCTCTACCCGCTTCCCTTAAATCATATAAATTTTTTGGAGAAGTGCGATAAATAACATGATCCAAGACCTCTTGAAGCAAAGCTGTTTTCTGCATCACCGTCACCTGATCTACCACAACATCTACTATGGCGACAAAAGAAGACAATAAAATAGCTGTAATAACTAAAAAAACACCACGCGTGCACTTTTTTAGACGCAAAACGCCTAATAAAAAATTCTTATTTTGAAACATATAATACTCGAAATATAGTTGATAAAATATATTAATGAAAATAAATAATAAAAATGGATATCAATAATTTGTTAGTAAACTATAATATACTTTGTAAACTATTTATCAACCGATTCAAATATATTTCTTAAAAAATGTACCAATATGAGATATTTTGTTACTTTATAGAAAAAATTTCGAATACTTAGTCAATAAACTAATTTATAGATTAAGCTACGGAGAATATTCAAAAAAATATAGTAAAACCAAAATTATGCGCTATCTGCTATCTATAGAAAAAATCCATTTTTATAATTAAGATTAAGATACCCATAGGCCCATAATCGGGAATCTGAAGCCCTACGACAAGTCAGAACATTTTTCACGATATCTACTATAAATCAAGCAGGAAACCTCGTAATTTTCGAACGACGTTAAGGATTAGAAACCTATTTGATATCTTGACAAAATGATCTTTATGCATAATAATCTCCGCACAAGATTGGTGGTTGGGTGAGCTGGGTGAGCTGTGGTTTTTTCTTTAAGATTTTTCTGCTAGTCTTTCTTATCACTGCGATATATCGATCTTTAAAAGTTATTGTGTTTTGTGTTCGAAAGGAAATAATGGTGCATAGAGGTTCAATTAAGTGGTATAACCCAGACAAGGGATATGGTTTTATTACCCCTGAAGGGAGTACGGAGAGTGGTGATGATGTTTTCTTGCATAGATCTGCCGTAGCTAGCGCTGGTTTATTTAACTTGACGGAAGGACAACTGGTTACTTATGATTACGTACAAAACGATGCGAATGGTAAGTATTCTGCAGAGAATCTCAAGTTAGTGCCGAAATCCTCAAATTAGCTTAGTCTCTTTATCTGTATTGGAACCCAACAACGTTACGGGATATTTTTATTGCTAAGCAAGATTCTTCTTATGTAGCGTTATTATTTTGAGAAAATTCTTTAGTAAAATAGGAATTTTCTCTTTCCTTATGCTGTTTTTTATTTTTCCTCTATTCTCTGATTGCTTGTTATCAGGATTTTTTGCGTTATAGCATGTCTAAACGTCCTTGAGAGATGGTTACTTTCGCTTCTTATCGCTTTTGTTATTCGATTCATAGCGCATTTTTCTTGTCGACTGGTTTTTATCTAGAGATCCTGATTATTGTCTTTTCTTTCTAATGTATAATCGATGGCATTAAGTATTTTCTTTTGAATATCTAAGCAGTATAAACTTACATACTCATAGCAGACCTTCCAATAATCCGCTGATAACATATTTCCCAGGATTAGAAATAGCATTTCGAGCTCCTGCCCTCACGCTTGCCTTATTTATAGTATTTTTCTCCTTTGAAACGCATTGCATTATCTGTGAACAAAGTTCCAAAGATCGGAGCAATGACTTCATGAACGAAGGAAGGCTTAATAAGCTCAAAGGATTATTAATCATAATACTTGTTTCTGTTACTCACAGAAAGTAAATATCTCATTCAACACCCATTATCTCATTTGAATTGACCTTCGTGTATTGATGAATTTATTAAAAACGATCAAAACTAATGCACTGTTTATCAATAAGATCCACAAAGAATTGTATTTTTCCTTTGTATATTGTAAAAACGGAGTATGACTTACCTCTCGTTTTGTATAAATGAGTATAATACAGTAAGATAATCATGAACTGCACATGGTTATACTCATCTCTTTTATATTCATCAAGGGAATAGAGATTATTTTTTACTATGCCATCAAATCGCAACCTTATTCTCCGAACTCCCTTTTTGTCCTTAAAAAATCAAAAGTGTGAACCCATCTAATGTCTAGTTACATCTTAACCATCACCTGCCCGTCCAATGAAGAAATCACTTCTATCATTCCCGACTATTTATCTACACAAGGATGCAATATATTAGACATATCTCAATTTAATGATTTAGATACCAGCAAATTGTTTATGCGAATAAGCTTTGTGTTTAATACTTGCATGAAACTCTTCATTGCCGATTTTCAACCAATTGTTCAGCAATTTTCGTTACAGTACTCTATCCGAAACACAAAAGAAGCGACAAAAACCCTCATCTTAGTCTCACAACCTGATCACTGTCTCAATGACCTATTATATAGGTGGAACATTGGCACTCTCGCTCTTAACATAGTTGGCGTAGTATCTAATCACACCACGCATAAAAAACTAGTCGAAAATTATCAACTTCCATTTTATTATCTTCCCATGACGGAACAAAATAAAATAGAATCTGAACAAAAATTAATCAATATAATAGAAAAAAACAACGTAGAACTCATGATCTTAGCACGATACATGCAAATTCTTTCTGATCACTTATGTCACAAAATGACAGGACGCATCATCAATATACATCACTCGTTTTTGCCATCTTTTAAAGGAGCAAACCCCTACAAACAAGCATATGAATATGGTGTAAAAATTATTGGAGCTACAGCACATTATGCTATTTGCGAACTAGATGCAGGTCCTATTATAGAACAAGATGTTGTACGCGTTACACATGCACAAACTATCGAAGATTACATCGCAATAGGGAAAAATATAGAAGCAAAGGTTTTAACGAAAGCAGTAAACGCTCATATTCAACAGCGCGTCTTTATCAACAAACGGAAAACTATCGTCTTTCCTGCTTATCCAAATAATTATTTTCAATAACAAAAATATTGCTGATATTCCTTGTAAATCAAACTGAATCCAAATGGACTCATAACTCCTCTTTTAATAATTTTCCCACGAATCCACCGATACCATTTTTAAGACGATGACGGCGTATTCTCTCAACTTCAATGACAGATTTTAATATGCTGAGAGAATTTTCTAAATCATCGTTGATCAGAACATAATCATAAAATTCCCATTTTTTTATTTCCGAATAAGCATTCTGCAATCGTAATTGCACCTTTTCCTTATCTTCTTGATTTTTTTTCGCACGTAAACTCAAACGAGAACACAGTTCTTGCATTGTCGGAGGCAAAATAAAAAACGACAGAACATTCGAGCCCATCTGCTTATGCAGATTCTGCGCTCCTTGCCAATCAATATCAAAGAGCATATCCTTACCCTTAGATATAGTTTCTTCTATAGGATCACGCAAAGTGCCATAAAAATTACCATGCACCTCTGCCTTCTCTATAAAAGCATTAGCCTTTTTCAACTCATTAAATCTACTAAGACTTAAAAAATAATAATCCTTACCATCTACTTCATTTGGACGGCGAACACGTGTAGTGACACTAATTGACATCTCAAAATTCTGATCACATTTAAGGAGATGACGTGCTATCGTAGACTTGCCAACTCCAGAAGGAGAAGAAATAATTAACATCATTCCTCGATGATTAACAGTCAGAGGAAAGAGACGATCTCGATTCATAAAATACCCCGCATCACAATTCTTACGAAGAAGAATTGATCCTTTTTTGAGTATTATTCCCATTTTTCCTACAGCAAGTCTACAAAAATCAAATGAGATCATAAAAATTTATGGGAGATAGACTACTCATATATTTCAATATTAAAATAAAACTTCATACGCTCCCCCCTCATAATAGGAATATACCTTGAATTATCACGATTAATTTTATGACCAATACTATATAAATAATTACAATATTACCATTTTATAATATATATTACTTGATATATAAAATTTAAAAATAATTCATAGCATATAAAATTCCTTATATAGCAATATCAAATAAATATATAAATTTATTATATAGTAAATTAAAATATATTTTTTTATTTTTTTATTTATTAAATAAAATAAGTTAGTCTAAAAGCTATAAATAAATCAAATTAAATAATTTAAATACAATATTAATATTATTTAAAAATATTATTATGAGGAGAAATAAATTTATAAATTAAAATAACAATAATTATTACCAATAATATTTTTATATTACTTTAAAAATATTTTTTTTTAATACAATTAAACAACAATATTTAAAAAATAAAAGCGTTCATGAGCAACTTACTCATGGGCATCTATACTCAAAAAATTTAATTTTAAAAAGGATATCGTGATGAAAAGATTGAAATATCAAATTATTTTACTCTCTCTTTTGAGCACCACCATGGCTTCTTGTGGACAAGCTGATCCTGTAGCTCCACCACCACCACAAACATTAGCAGAACGTGGAAAAGCCTTATTAGATGAAGCAACGCAAAAAGCAGCAGAAAAAGCAGCAGAAGCAGCAAGAAAAGCAGCAGAACAAGCAGCAGAAGCAGCTAAAAAAGCAGCAGAAAAAATCATACATAAAGACAAGAAGAAACCAAAGGAAAACCAAGAGGTCAATGAGGTACCGGTAGCAGCCAATATAGAGCCCGAATCTCAAGAAACACAACAACAAGTCATCAATAAGACAACAACATCACAAACAGACGCCGAAAAAACACCTAACGAAAAGCGTCAAGGTACAACGGATGGGATAAACAATCAATCCAACGCAACAAATGATCCATCATCTAAAGACAAGATAGCAGAAAACACAAAAGAGGATTAGCTGTCAAAGCTATTTAATAACCACGCTATCACACTTTTAGCATATGATTGCAGCAATGAATTCATTGTCGCAATCATATGAAAGGAACAATATATAGCCTTATAGGATATTTATACAATGAAATTACTTTTTTCCAAAATTGCTCCAGTATTTGCAATGGGCACAGCTCTCATTTCTTGCGATTCCGCATCTGACCCCGCTAAAAAGAGTAACATCACCCCTATCCCTCCTGCTCCCGTCGCTCTTGCCGCCCCTCCTAAAAATAAAACAGAAGCACCTAAAACAGAATCAAGCAACAAAGACAAAGCAAAAGAGATTACCCTTGATATAATAGATCTAGGAATAGATTTGCTGACAAAAGAGGATAAAAAAGAAGGAGCCTAAAGTCCCTCTTATCGTCATCTTAATGCTACTCAAGATTAAAAACTAATCTGCTATACCCTCCAATACGGTATAGCAGAAAATAAGAAACGTGTATATCAATCAAGAAATTTCAAACAACATATTTGAACGTAGAATATACTAATGACAATATCAAAAAATCAAGCCATTCTTTTCTTTATTACAGGCATGATACTTTCTTCTTGTGGTGATACTCTCTCTGACTCTAAGCAACATAATAAAATCAACAATACAAAAAATCATCTTGATCTTCTTTTCCCAATAGACGACTCCCATAATCAAAAGCCTACGGAAAAAAAACCAAATACATCATCCATAAAGATAAAGAACAATATAATAGAACCACAACCCGGCCCTAGTCGCTGGGAAGGAGGATGGAATGGTGAAAGATACGTTAGAGAATGGGAAAGATAATTTCAACCAAGACTTAGCTTCGATCACTAATACCATTTTTGACTGAAGCGAAACGACATAATTATGTCGTTCATTTTGGTTAAATATTAAGATTTGATCAAGATTTTAAACCAAATCCTTGCATTAAACGTCGCATAGCTATATCTGGTTTACCCGATAAAAAAAGCGCATGATCATCGAATACTCTAGTCTGATGTGTGTTAATTCTCGGCAGCAGACAACGAGCACGACGAGCTATGGAATCTGAATTATCCAACCAATCTACTGGCCAAGGAGATAGTTGTCGGAAAACATGCACGATCAAAGGATAATGTGTACAAGCAAGTACAATAACATCAGTCCGTTTACCCTCTTTTTCAATGAAACATCCCTCTATTTCTTTTTTGATTTCATCCTCTTTGATTTTGATCCCACAAGCATACTCCTCTACTCTAGACGCTAGTATCATCGAAGAAACAAGATGAATATGACATTGTGATACATAAGAATGAATCAAATTACTGGTGTATGTACGCCTTAGTGTCGCAGGCGTTGATAAAATAGAAATTAAACCACTTTGTGTATAAGCTGCTGCCTGTTTGATAGCAGGAACTGCACCAAGAAAAGCCATGGATGGAAAAGTTGAACGCAACTCATCTTTAATCAAAGTAAAAGCAGTATTACACGCTATGACTGATAATACGGGTTGATACTTGTCTAAAATATCTGAAAAAAGAAACATAAGACGTTTTTTTAATGCATGATCTTCCCAATTCCCATAAGGGAAACCAACATCATCGGCAACGTAAATAAAGTGATATTCAGGCATTAAAAAACGCATTTTTTGCAAGACAATAAGTCCGCCGATACCACTGTCGAAGATAAGAATACTATTCTGAAGTTTTTTTTCACAAGGATAGTTATCTATTTTCATTCCGATTTTTCTGTTTTCTGAAGCAAAACATTATTTCTGCGCGAAGACTGCCTAGAAAATTTATCTAATGTAGAAAAAATGCCTCGTAATAAAAAAACCTCTTCTCGCATCAACTCAGGACGAATGAATATGGAATACAAATCATCTAGCATCTTTTTCTTTTTCTCCACAGGGCGGAAATATCCTCGTTCTTCCAAAGAGATTTCAAGATAATCCAAAAAACTCAATAATTCACCTTTGGTAGCAGGAGTATTCTGTTCTTTTACATTTTTTTCTGATGATACAATACTATTTTCCATACATTCCCAAACCATTAACAAGACGGCTTGCGAAATGTTCAAAGAAGGGAAAAGTGGATTGACTGGAAAACTAATGATGGCGTTAGACAAAGCAATTTCCTCATTAGTTAAACCCCAGCGCTCTCGCCCAAAAATTATCCCTACATTTTGTCCAGAAAAAATTCTTTCATTCAATACAATAGCAGCTTCCTTCGGAGCCAAAACAGATTTAAAATTATTACGATTACGAGCTGTAGTAGCATAAATAAAATGGAGATCCGCTATTGCTTCTTTGAGATTAGAAAAAACACGCACCGAATCTATAACACAATCTGCATTAGCAGAAGAAGAGCGAGCCTTTTCACTAGGCCATCCATCTCTGGGATTAACAAGGCGCAATTGCGTTAAGTTAAAATTCCACATTGCACGCGCTACCATACCAATATTTTCACCTAATTGTGGATCAACAAGGATAATAACGGGACCTTTAGCAGAATTTTGTAATTGAGGGGCATATGGTGTCATGAGAATACTTTCTACCACAAGAAAAAAGGTTTTGTTCTAAATATCAGCCATTTTCGCAATTAATTCTCCATGTGTTCATGAAACAACAATAAACAAATCCACTAAGAATATACAAAATATCTTAAAATTTTAACAAAAGGTATATCTTTTCTCTGGACAAGGAGAATCTGCTTTGATTCATTACTAGTGATTCGGGAAAGAGAAAAACCCTCATCCCTATTTTTGTAGACTGATTGACGAGGCAACTCTAATGGAAAATATGCAAAATATTTTAGCAAATTATGGCTTATATTATCCAGGAAACCGACAAAAAATCACTGTTTCTTCAAAACAAGCATTCAAAAGAGCGTATACATCAATCATATCTCATCTATTCTCTTTCTTTTCGTCATTCAATCAAACAATACCGATGATTAGCATGGTATTTCTAGTGTTTATAGCTACTTCTAGCATTATTAAAGTTACGACAAGATATGCACAACAGGAGAAGATGACCAATCAAACCTCCCTTATGCTTACGGAAGCTATAGAAATTATTTTTCAAAACAACAACATAAAGTTTGATCTGGCATCTCAAAAAAAAGCAGAATCGATGCTAGGACAACTTCTTGCCAAAACACGTTTTCTATCCGAAAGCTTCATCCTTCTTGCTCAACCCAATGAACTCGTTTTTGCCTCATCCACAAAAAATTCCCATTATATAGGAAAGAAAATAGGAGAAATAATTCCTGAGTTATCTCGCTCGAGAAGTAGAAGTAAAACGGTTCAAATGTCAGAAGCGTCTCTTGATCAACAACCATATCATGTATTATCGGTGAACCTTCCACATAATAGTGGATCGATTCTTATAATCAATTCTAGAGTGCCGTTATTACGTTTATGGAGGGAAGAAGTAACATTAGAAGTTGTTTTTTTTTCCATCATTTCTGCACTTCTTTTGTTTATCCTCTTTAGTTATTACAGACAGGCAAAAAAAAACAAAGAGAATGATACTATTTTATTGGAAGCGAATATATGTGTTGAAACAGCTTTATCCCGTGGTAGATGTGGCCTCTGGAATTTTAATTTCGACAACAAAAAATTTCATTTATCACGATCTATGTATGAAATTATGGGAATTCCTTATGAGAATAAAACCCTATCATTTCGTGCAATAGCACGCCTCATTCATTATGATAATAAAAAAATATGTGAAATAGCACGATCAGTAACCGGAAAACATGTTAAACAGTTAGATCAGATATTTCATATGCGACATGCAAGCGGAGCAGATATTTGGATACAAGTACGTGCTCAGATGATGCGAACAATATCAGGAGGCATGAATATCATTGGCATAGCAATGGACCTGACAGAGAAATATCACCTAGAAAAACGCTATGCAGAAGCAGATCAGCGATTATCAAAAGCAATAGAGTGTACTTCCGAAGCCTTGGTTTTATGGGATAAAAATGACCGACTCGTCATGTGTAATGCGAATTATCAAAAAGCTTATGGATTACCTGATCACGTTCTTGTACCAGGAAATGCTCGTTCAATTATTCAAGATGCCCAAACTCGTCCCATCATTGAATATCGCACTTCCGATCCCGAACGTTCACAGGATATGAGTAAAGAGATCAAACTTGCGGATTCAAGATGGCTCCAAATTAATGAATGGTGCACACACGACGGGGGCACTATTTCCGTCGGAACGGACATCACACTCCTTAAACATAATCAAGCGCAATTACGAGAATCTAAGCGTCGCCTCAAGGCGACCATTAATGATCTTTCCACGTCACGTCAAATATTAGAACGTCAAAAAACAGAACTTTCAATTGCTAATGCTAAATATCAAGTTGAAAAAGAACGGGCTGAAACAGCGAATAAAACTAAATCAGAATTTCTCGCTAAAATGTCTCATGAATTACGAACTCCTCTTAATGCCATCCTCGGTTTTTCCGAAGTTATCAAAAAAGAAATATTTGGAGAATTAGGATCGGTTAAATACTATGAATATGCCCAAGATATTCATTATAGCGGACAACACCTGCTGAATATGATCAACAATATTCTGGAAATGTCTAAAATAGAAACAGAGAAGATTTCGATAGATAAGCAAAATGCTGATTTAATACCAATCATTAATGAAGGAATTCGATTGATTGGCTCTTCAGCGCAGAGTAAAAATATCAAAATCGAAAAAAAAATACCTTCAGAACTATTTTTTAATGCTGATAAACGAATCATAAAGAAAATTTTATTTCCTATTCTCTCTAATTCAATCAAATTCACCAACAATAATGGCAAAATGATGATTAGAACCTCTAAAATAGGTCAATGTGTGATCATAACCATTGCTGATACAGGCATTGGTATTCCTAAATCCGCTTTAGAAAAAATTGGGCAACCCTTTGAACCATTACACAATCAATATGATCAAAGCATTGGAGGATTTGGACTTGGACTCGCTATATCTGATGCCTTAACGAATCTACACGGTGGGCGATTGAAAATTATTTCTCAAGAAGGAAAAGGAACGATTGTAACAATTTGCATGCCACAATAATTGCAAAATTGATGATAACTGCGATCTATAAGAATCATGTAAAAAACTATCTACAATAGAAGACACTGATATTTTATATGTTTGATGAGAGAGAACCGTTATTTATCACTTGAAAAATATCATCCTTTACTTTCTTTTATCTGTATTCAATGTTATATTGCGGAACATAGTCTAAAATATTTGATATCTTCCCTATAGGAAAATTTTCGTGAAAAAAATAAAAGTTACCAAACCCGTTGTCAGTTTAGATGGTGATGAGATGACAAGGATCATATGGCAATTGATCCAAGAAAACCTTATACACCCTTATCTTGATATTAAGATTGAATACTTTGATCTTTCTATTCAAAATAGAGATTTGACAGATGATCAAGTAACCATTGATGCAGCTCATGCTATAAAAAATTGTGGTGTTGGGATTAAATGCGCGACTATCACTGCAGATCAGGCACGTGTCAAAGAGTTTAATCTAAAGAAAATGTGGAAATCACCAAATGGTACTATCCGCAACATTCTTGGGGGTATCATTTTCCGAGAACCAATTATTTGTAGCAATGTCCCTCGACTCATTCCTGGATGGAAGAAGCCGATTATCATTGGACGACATGCTTTTGGAGATCAATATCGCGCAACAGATTTTCAATTTCCTAGCAAAGGGAAATTGATTCTAAAATTTGTTGGTGACGATGGTCAAACCATTGAAAAAGAGGTTTTTGATTCGCCTGGAAGTGGCATCGCTATGGCAATGTATAATCTAGACGATTCTATACGCAACTTTGCGCGTGCTGCAATGCAATACGCGTTAGCACGTCAACTCCCCCTGTATCTCTCCACAAAAGATACCATTCTCAAATCTTATGATGGACGGTTTAAAAATATTTTCAATGAAATCTTTGAAGCTGAGTTTAAAAATCAATTTGATGAACTTGGAATTACATATACACATCGTCTGATTGATGATATGGTAGCTTCGTCCATCAAGTGGTCTGGAGGTTATATTTGGGCTTGTAAAAATTATGATGGTGATGTGCAATCAGATATAGTAGCACAAGGGTTTGGATCTCTTGGCTTAATGACCTCAGTTCTCATCACCGCCGATGGAAAAACGATGGAAACTGAAGCAGCACACGGAACGGTAACAAGGCATTATCGTCAACATCAACAAGGCAAGGAAACGTCTACTAATTCAATTGCTTCTATTTTTGCTTGGACGCGTGGCTTGTTGCATCGAGCTAAATTAGACGAAAATGCTGAATTGAAAAAATTTGCTGAAAACTTAGAGCGTGTATGCATTAAAACAGTCGAAGACGGCTTTATGACGAAAGATTTAGCATTACTTATTGGCCCTGAACAAGATTGGTTGTCTACTACCGATTTTATTGAAAAAATAAGCGATAATCTGCGAGATGCTTTACAGAAAAACCTCAGCATATCGGATAAACAATAATAGAGGCCCATTGATGATCACTCTTTGATCTCATAATAACTACTTTTTGGCAAAATGATGACCCTCTACAGGGGAAGCATCTAATACACGTAGCTGACAACGCTTACTCCCTCTCCAGTAGTTAACACACAAATGACCTGTGACGTGCATCCGTTTTCCACGAGATTGCATTAAGAATTCACCCAGAGGTGTACCGTAAACACGAAAGGCAATTGCTTGTAGAGTTTCTGAATCCTGCGATTCAAACGTCATTTGTAGATGAGCTAAGTTAACAACGCGAATACTTTGTAATTTATGATTAGGAAATGCAAAAACGGGATTTGGATTCCCCGCACCATATGGTCCTGCTGATTCAAGCATATCAATTAATGCGATATTCACAGCAGAAGCATTAAGAACCCCATCTATCTTGAAAACCGGAGTTGTAATTAAAGCTGGAACTATATTATGTGCGAATTTTTGAAAAAAATCACATAAACGACCAAAGTTTACACGTTCCACGGTCAAACCAGCTGCCATAGCGTGTCCCCCACCTTTTACCAGAATCCCTTCTTCTACTGCAAACGACACCATTTTTCCAATATCAAAACCCTCAATAGAGCGTCCTGAACCAATGCCTTTTCCATCTTCCTCAAAAGAAATTGCGAAAGATGGTCGACCAAACTTTTCTTTCAAACGTGCAGCCAACAACCCCACAATACCAGGATGCCATCTATCTCCTTCTACTACAATAACAGAAGCTTGTTGAATATCATCACACTGTGTTAAAACTTTTGCCTCTGCTTGTTCCAACATTGCAGATTCCATCAAACGACGATTCTGATTGAGAACATCCAATTTCATCGCAAGCATTTCAAGTTCTTGTGAATCATCTGAAATCAACAAACGACTTCCAAGGTTAGATTCTCCTATACGCCCTCCTGCATTAATAGATGGTCCTATCATATATCCTAAATTCTCGGCTGTTATGGGAGAAGAAATATTAACGCGTTCAATTAACGCCTTTAATCCTGGATTTCCTTGCCTACGAGCAACCATCAATCCTTTGACGACATAGGCTCTATTTAACCCAATTAAAGGAACAACGTCACATACAGTGGCAAGAGCTACAAGATCTAATAAAGACAATAAATCAAAATTTAGTGGAACTTTATTATCTTGCCGTAAAATACGATAAATCAAAACTAAAACAAGAAAAACAACGCCAGCTGCGCACAAATGACCTTGTCCAGATAAATCGTCTAAACGGTTTGGATTGACTAATGCATAAGCAGGAATTTCTTCACTTTTTACTTGATGATGATCAATAACAATCACATCAATCCCTTGATTAGTAGCATATTGCAAAGCATCATAGCTGGTAGATCCACAATCTACTGTAATAATCAGCTGTGCTCCTTCATTTATGAATTTTTCCATGAGACTAGGATTAGGTCCATATCCATCTACAATACGATCTGGTATATACATATTAGCATTAACGCTACAATGTGATAAAAATCGCATCATTAGAGCTACTGAAGCAGCACCATCTACATCGTAGTCACCAAAGATCATTATTTTTTCAGAATTATAAATCGCCTGAACTATCCGACGTGCTGCTTTATCACAATCAGTTAGAATTAAGGGATCAGGCATGAGCAAGCGAATAGACGGATTTAAAAAATCTTTAGCATAATCAATGGAAACATTCCGGTTCACTAAAACACGAGCAACGATATCAGGAATTGCATGTTTTTGAGTAATGGCAAGGGCACGATTAATTCCTTCTTGTCCCAATAAAGATACCCATCGAAAGCCAGAAATAGAACACTCTACCCCTAAAAAAGCTTGATCATTCATGATTATTTCCTATAACTGCGAGAAAAATCCTATATGATCTTTGCTGATATCTTATATTGATTCAAAATTCTCAATACAAATCACGCAAGAATATCTGATAGCATCACTTTTCCCATTAAAGCATTCGATGGCATCACGAATTAATTTACCCGACACCTTATGTGTTATCATAAAAACAGAAAATTCTTGAGAATTTTCTTCTTGATGTGGGCATGAAAATAACCGCAATGAAATATTAAAATCAGACATTTGAGAAGTAATTTTATCTAAAATTCCCTCAAAATTGCGTATTGTTAGTCGAATAAAATATTCTTTTTCTTCTTCATATACACCATCACAGTGAATAACACTAAAAGAAGAACTTTCCTTTCCCAAAGCCCAAGACACCGACTTTTGGGTATTAGTTTTAGCAATACTACAAATATCTCCTAATACAGCAGAAGCCGTTGCACTTCCGCCAGCACCAGGACCAGTCATCGTTAATTTCCCTAATCCGTTTGTTTCAATAACCACCGCATTCGTTATACCATCTACTAATGCCATAACAGAATCATATTTTAATAAAACGGGATATACATACCGGATGATTCCCTTACCTTTACGCCGAGCCATCGCTAAGAATTTAATACAATAACCAAAATCCGCTGCACCCCTAATATCTTCAAGAGTAATATTAGAAATACCTTCGCAATACACTCCCTCAACAGATGTATCGATACCAAAAGCTATCGCGGAGAGAATGGCAATTTTATGTGAAGAATCCACTCCATTGATATCAAATGTCGCATCACCTTCAGCATAACCTTGCCTTCTAGCTTCTTCTAAGCAATCTTGAAAAGATAATCCCAAATTATTCATATGCGAAAGAATATAATTACACGTCCCATTTATAATTCCATAAACACGATTAATTTCATCATATTCCACATAATTCTTCAAAATCCTAATGATAGGAATACCTCCAGCTACAGCAGCTTCAAAATTTAGAATGGCATTATTTTTTTGCGCCAACAGAGCTAAATCCTTCCCATGACTCGCTATCAAAGCCTTATTTGCAGTCACTACATGGCATCCTCGCATTAAAGCAATACGCACAGCATCATAAGCAGGATAGTCTTCGCCACCAATAAGCTCTACAAAGACGTCAATATCTGCTTCACCAGCCATGATTAAAGGGTCGTCGAACCATTCATATCTGAGACAATCAATACCCCTATCAATATTTTTATCACGAGCACTAATAGCAGAAACAACAAATGAATGCTGATCGAGATCTTTAAATCTTCCTTCTCGTTTTTGAATACTCCGAATTAAGGCAGACCCTACTGTTCCAAGTCCTGCAACACCAACTTTTAAAACACCTGCCATTCGATTAACCTTTGATCCTTCCATGATACCAACACAGAATATTTTAAAGGAACTGAAGATCTATGTGAACATAACCACTAGTTATAGAGAAAATTTCTTCAAATTATTTGGTGTTGTACTGTCTGATAATAGAACACATATACCATATTTCTTCTTACCTTGCAAAAAGCCATCAGATTAATTGCTTGTAGAAATATTTACACAGAAAAGTAGTAGAACTCCTTATTCGCTAAAAAATACGCGCCCCCTTACCATGGGGAGAATAATCCTCTCTCGTATGCTATAAAGCCCATTATAAATGTGTAATCCAATGACACTCACAATATATCACGAATGTACAACTACGTTGGATTAAATTAAGAAAATACTTCAATTGGATTTTTTATATCACATAATTTTAAGAATGACGTTGACCATAATATCAAATGATATGCTCTAACAGCGTCGATTTCTCGGTGATATCTTAAGAAATAAAGCCATATCATATTGATTCTAAAGATATTTTTATGATAATTCGCCTCAACATGCTTATGCAAATCGTCTTGATCCTTTAAAAATTCAATGAGGAGCGCCCTCCACCAATCAATTGGTCTACTAATAAAAAAATATGATCTTGATATTTTTTAATCGGCAGAGTATATATTTATTTGAGACAAAAGGTATCAAAAAAGTAACAATATATGATGTCCCCCAGCTTTATATAGAACAATTTGTCTAATCTTTTCATAAACGGATAACAGACGCCATGCTTTCTTCTTCATCTAGAGAATCAGGATCCATCAATATATATACTCCAGAAGAACTTGAAAATATACGTAGCGCATGCAACGTAGTAGCCCGTTGTTTGGATTCCTTGACGCCCATAATAAAACCAGGGACGACAACTGAAGAAATCGATGATTTTGTTCTCAAATTTGGAATGGAAAATAACGCAATCCCTGCTACTCTTAATTATCGTGGTTATAAAAAATCATGCTGTACATCCATCAACCATGTTATATGCCATGGAATACCCTCCAATAAACAACTCCGTGAGGGGGATATTGTCAATGTGGACGTGACTTACGTTGTCAATGGTTGGCACGGCGATAGCAGTCGTATGTATCCAGTAGGAAAAATAAAAAGAGCAGCAGAAAGGATTCTCCAAGTTACGTACGAATCTCTTTATAAGGGAATTGCTGCGGTTAAATTAAATGCAAACATAGAAGATATTGGAAAAGCAATACAGCGATATGCCCACAGTGAGCGCTATTCTGTTGTTGAGGTTTTTTGTGGACACGGTATAGGAAAATCCTTTCATGAAAAACCAGAAATCTTACACTTCTACGATCCTCTTTATCCTTCTGTAGGTACATTTCAAGAAGGAATGGTATTCACCATCGAACCAATGTTGAATGTAGGGGGATCTTCTGCCAAAGTACTATCCGATGGATGGACTGCCGTAACGCGCGATCGCTCTCTATCTGCACAATATGAACACACGATCGGCATTACTAAGGCAGGATGCGAAATTTTTACATTATCTCCCAATAACTTAGGACAACCAGGAATTTCTCCTATTCAATAAATTTTACAATTGGAAGATTTCCGAATGAGCAAAGCCCCTTCAAAAGATTCCCATTTAGACTATATTGGGCATCACAATCGTCTGCGAGATCGCTTCCTTCAAAAAGGAGAAAATGCATTGGCATATTATGAGATACTTGAATTAATTCTTTTTAGACTTATTCCACGTAAAGATACTAAATCTATTGCCAAAGCACTGTTAAAACGCTTTGCAACATTAGGGGGCGTATTCGGAGCGCCACTGCATCTTTTGCAAGAAATTAACAGAATTGGTAAAAGAGTCGCACTTGAGCTAAAGTTAGTATCAGTAGCGTCCCAACGAATTCTAAAAGCAAACTGGTCAATAAAAAAATTCTTGACTCCTGGTCAACCTTGCTTGATTAGTGTAGAACGGCATTACCCCATGAAGAACGCGAACAACTTCGCATATTGTTTCTCGATAAACATAATATTTTGATTGCAGATGAGGTGCAGAGCCGTGGAACAATAGATCATGTACCTGTATATATACGCGAAATTGTACAGCGTTGTTTAGAACTTTCTGCAACGTCTATAATATTAGTTCATAATCATCCAAGTGGGAATCCAAATCCGTCAGATGCCGATATCAACATGACCCAAAATATTATAACAACTCTGAATCCACTCAATATTATCGTTCATGATCACATCATTATTGGAAAAGACGCTTTTGTAAGTTTTAAAGGATTGCGAATCATATGATAAAAATCAAAAAACCTAGAAAAAATCTCCTTATTTTTTATATAAAGATTCTATTAGGCGTGCTCGTCCTGTGCGCCGTTTCATTAGGATTATATTTCCTCACAATTACTACTTTTACACAAAATTTTCATGCAGTAGTGCCACACGAAATATACCGTTCTGCACAGCCAAATGGTACATTTATAGAATACCTTAAGAAGGAATATGGAATCAAATCTATCTTAAATCTACGCGGAAAACTCCCTGAGTCTTGGCATAAAGAGGAAGAAAAGGCTGCAAACGACTTGGGGATACAGTTAATAAATTTTCCTCTTTCCGCTACTCGGGAACTTAATGATGAACAAATCAAACAACTTATTTCCATTCTTAAAACAGCTCCCAAACCTCTTCTAATACACTGCAAAAGTGGAGCAGATAGAACCGGATTAGCTTCTGCTGTTTATCTATACATCGTTGCTCACTATCCAAAAGAAGAGGCACATCGTCAACTTTCGATGCTATACGGACATTTCCCCGTTTTAAAGACAATAACAATGGATATTACTTTTGAAAAAATCACACAATTGTACCCCAATAATGTATCTAAAGGAGATACTGAACAGCCAATGAATGCGACATAATAAAAGTTAGGTTGTTAGAAATATCCATAAAAACCGCAATTCCCCATGGAAAAATTATTGCAAATACAGCAATGTTTCTTCCAATAGGGGATTTTTCCTGCGATCATTTTGTATGAAATCAAGATATTTCGCTAGGTGCTTCTTCGCTCTGAAAAGTTTCAACCTTTGAACTCTTATCTAATAACTTTTCCGGAGAAGATTCACTGGAATTGTCAAATAACTGATCAAACGTCACTTTCCGATCAACAATCTGTACACTTTTTAATATATGATCAATGACTTTATCCTCAAAAATTGGAGCTCGTAACTCAGCGAGAGCGTTAGGATATTTTTGAAAATGATCAAGCATTTTTTTCTCATGACCAGGAAAACGTCCTAGTTGTTGGTAGAGAGCAGATTGCATCTCTTCTTCTGTGACTTCTATATTGTTCTTCTCTCCTATTGTTCCCAAAACAATCCCTGTTAAAACACGACGCTTTGCTAACATATGATAATATTGCAAATCTTCTTCATCAATAGAATCCACATTCTGCGATTTTTGATTGGCAGAACTCATCTCAAATCTTACTTTTTGTAAGATACCATTATACTCATTTTCCACGAGAGATTCTGGAACGTCAAATGTATACTTATTACTGATATAATCTAAAATCTGACGTTTAACTTTTTGTCGTACTAAAAATTCAGAATGTTGCTTTATTTTCTGAGAACACAAACCTCTCATAGCAGATTCTGATTCGAAACCTAATCTAACAGCTAAATCATTATTGACCACTACAGGCAGAGGAGAAAAAACTTCTTTAATAGAAAAATTCAGCCTAACTTTTTTTCCAGCTAAATCTTTAATGGAATGATCTTCCGGGAAAAAACGCTCTATTTCTTTTTGATCTCCAGTTTTCAATCCCACTAGAATCTCTGTTGTTTCAGAGAAAAGATCTGCAGAACCCACGATAAATTGAACATTTTTCTTAGATTGGTCTTCGAGAATTACATTATCAACAGATACAGTATAATCTACAGTAACTTTATCGCCAATTTCAGATTCTGTTTCTTTCACCTCAAATGCGACATTATTCTTGGCAATTTCAGCCATTTGTCTATCAATTTCTTTTTCATCAACTTCACAAATATCTTGAGTGACCTGCAAATCATCAAAAGAACTAATTTCAATTTGAGGAAGTATATCGTACGACAATCTTAATTTTAAATCCACAGTCCCTTCTATCAAACCAGAAGTTATGTCAGATTCCCCCTCATTAATGGTAATGCTTGGTCGCATCGCAGCTCTTTCATCTCGCTTAGAGAGAATCTCAGGCACAATCTCTTTAATGATTTCATCAATGGTTTCAGAAAGGATAGACTTGCCGTAGAGTGATTTAATATGAGATAAAGGCACTTTTCCTGGGCGAAAACCCTTGATATTAGCCTTACTTCTTATGTCCTCTATGCGCTCATTAAAACTATCAGTTAACCGATTGGATGGTATAATCACATCCAACTCTCTTTTTAATCCTTCTGAAAATTTTTCAATAACTTGCATCTCAAACCCCAACCAAATAATTCATTAATCATATTACAGAGGAAAAAACTTATAGAACATGTGCAAAAAATCAAACGAGAACATCTCTGAGAATGACCCAGCAAAAGAGTAACCTTAGGTATTCAACATCAAAGCCAAACTGATAACAACATAGGAAACCATCAAATTACCTATTATCGCAAAGAAGATATTACCCTTTTGTACATGAACCGATATCCCAAGAAATGATTATAACAAACATCTCAGGAAATCATCCTTTTAATGCAAAAATACGCATCTTTTCTTTTGTTCCCCCAAAAGCATCGCATCATAAGTCCATATTTTTCTCCTTCGTCAATATCTCTTGTTGATTATACTCTATGATTTTATAAACATTTTTCCCATCTAATAATATGAAGAACATACTCAATCGAAAGATTATAACGAAAAAATATCTGTTGCATCAATAGAGTAAAAAACACTTCCAACTGTTTTTTATATTAAAACTAATATCGCACAATATAACCGGCATACCTCAATCCCTTGAAAATAAGAAGCCTTTTTTCACCGTATGACAAAGAAACACCGGACCCTGAGACAGCGAAAATATAATTGTAGGAAATACTAGTAGAGATAATGACTGATCATTACCTTTCTAAGAAATTTGAAGGAGTACGCAACCTAAGCAAAGAATGAGATCTCATTAATATAACTAAAAACAAAGCAATAACCATCAAAGTAGTGTGACGCATATTAAACGAGCAATCAAATTTCAGTAATGAATTGAAATAATAGAAATTCATTCCACAACAAAGCTCTACTACACCGATAAGAATTGCGGTAGCCTTAGCAATTTTAGAAAGGGAGGTCATACCCCCAAGGATAACAATAGATATAACGATTATATTCTCAGAGAATTTAAACATATCAGGAGATATTCTATCTCGTGATGCAGCAAAAAAAGCTCCAGCCATCCCTATAAACGCAGAACTCACAGCAAATGCGGATAATTTCGCAAAAATGATTGTTGTATTGAGAGAAAAAAAGGCTTTTTGATTATCCCTAATCGTTCTCCAAGCATTGCTGATAGCTGTACGACGTAACCACAAAATTATCGATGCCGATAAAAAACACATACCTAAGAGAACGTAGTACATAAATATTTCATAAATAACAAAGGAAGAAGGAAATCGGAAAAAACGTATCAACGATCTAACAGTTGTTCCCAAAAAATATAAACGATCAGCAACATAAATCCCTGCTTTTCCATTAGTTATTGGCTTCCATTTTATTAAAATATTTTGAAAAATTTCCGACATAATCAATGTCGCAATAGCCAAATAGTCTCCTCGAAACTTAAGAGAAGGCAAACCCATTATCATACCACATGCACCAGAAATCATAGCAGATACAGGTATCAATAACCATATGGATAAACCGTAACGACTCCCTAATATAACGTAAGAATATGCTCCTATTGCATAGGCAATAACGCAATTAAGACTCAACAATCCTAAAGATCCTACGACGATGCTTAAACCCCAAGCAAACATCACATATATAAGAATCTGAATTCCCATGCTATCTATATACTTTTGAGATTTAGTAGCACCAAGGAAGAGAAAAAGTAGAAGGGGGTATACCACAGCTAGAAGACATAAAATCTTATCGTATTTATTCAATCTTAGGGAAAATATTGACATAACTCGCTAATCCACTTTTATATACAAAATTTAAAAACTGTAAGAAAAAAATATTGAAAAAACACTGCAAATACTGCAAAAATCATTCCAAGCTACATTCCTCACAATCTACCTTCTGTTCATTACTCGATAACATCATACTTATTTAACAATGTATTCCCGAGAAATACTCATTTCGATATAATATTACAAGTAAAATATATTATAATGATTGTGCCTATCTTTCCAAAAATAGAATCTAATAGAGAAAATGTAAAAAAGTAAGCGAATTAACATATCAAAATATCAAACTAAAACTTATGAATAATATAAATAATATTTGATAGTAGTTATTATAGGCATATTTTTTATCAAAATACTGTATAAATATATCAGAAAAAAAGTAATCACTTAATAAAGGATGACGTACTTAAGTCAAAGTACCAATTCAGGAAAATATATCAAAAAATAAGAAAAATAACATAAAAGCGTATTTTTTCATACTCTTATTCATTTTTTAGGCTCTAAAATTAGATGTTCATTAAATCTAATCTACTATAATACACAAAGATTATTGATATTGAATGAGTAATAGAGTTTACGATGACAGAGAAAATACAATCCCATATGAAATATGTAATTGGCCCAGATGGAAGCCCTCTCACTATAGCAAATCTCCCTCCTCCCAATACACGAAGATGGGTTGCACGAAGAAAAGCAGAGGTTGTAGCAGCAGTAAAAGGTGGACTGCTAAGTCTTGAAGAGGCATGTCAAATTTACACCCTTACCGTAGAGGAATTCCTCTCTTGGCAAGCATCAATCGTGCAACATGGTCTCGCAGGATTACGCACAACTCAAATACAAAAATACCGCGAGTAGAAAACAAGGAAAATCTACAGTATACAGTTGCAAAAAACAGACTACAAAAAAATATTATTTAAGTTGTGATGGCGACATCAAAAGATTCCGTACTTGTTTTCTTATTAAGCCTATCACCAATGCGATTCTTATAATTATCTTAACTCACTGACTTATCACTATTCGATTCTGATTCCAAATGAGATTCCAGAGATTCCTGTCGTAATAAAAGATCTCTAATCGAAAGAAGAAGATTATCTATTCTTTGGCGTGCAGACTTAGCCAAAATAGGATATGCAAAATGATCCTTATCATAAATGCCAACCTGTCTTTCTTCTATTGCAATCTGCTTTTCTAAATCAGCAACTATTCTTCTGAATTCCAATATCGTTGCTCGCAGTTGTTGCAATTGACGTCTCTCGTCATTTAATCGAAATTCCTTCAATCGTGTTCTTTGTTCTTGCAATCTCATGATATATTTACCCTATCAATTCAAAAATTATGTCAATCGCCACCCTAAAACGAAATTTAATATAAAAAAATTAAAAAAATAAACATAAAAGCACCACAAATTCATAAATAGTAACTTTTCATTTACGAGCATAGTTAATAATAGGAGATCAAAATTAAAAGGTAGTAAACAAACTACTTGTAATTAAAGAAAGGTGGCTTTATTAACCATAGATGGGTAGAATTGAAGAAAAATTAATAATTAGTTGCGAAGATGTGGGTTCTTCGTCTTATGAAACAATGTTGCGATAAGTTATAACTGGTATACTAATTATTCTTCCTTGTTGTTTTTTATTATCCATCTTTAGGTTTTGGTGATCATAATTCGTCTGATGATACAAAGGTTAGTCCCGCTTCTATTAACCTTGAAACGCTGTTATATTACTTTAGGGAGATAATTGATGCGAATTTTACTGATTGAGGATGATAAGGCATTGGCACATAGTATTGAGCTGATGTTAAAGTCAGAGAATTTTAATGTCTATGTCACCGATCTAGGGGAAGATGGTATAGAACTTTGTAAATTTTACGAATTTGATGCGATCATTTTGGATTTGGGTCTTACTGATATCCCTGGATTCGAAGTACTTCGAGCCTTGCGCGTAGCAAAAATTTCAACTCCCGTATGTATACTGTCTGGTATGTCTAGTATAGAAGATAAAGTGCGGGGACTACAATCTGGAGCCGATGATTATATAAGCAAACCCTTTAATAAGGAAGAACTTGTAGCACGCATACGTGCAATCGTGCGTAGATCTAGAGGACATGCCCAGTCACTCATTGTCACCGGAGACCTATCAGTCAACCTTGATGCAAAAACTGTGGAAGTTCAAGGTCATAGAATTCATCTCACTGGCAAAGAATACCAGATGATAGAGTTGTTATCTCTCCGTAAAAACACAACTCTCACCAAAGAAATGTTTCTCAATCATCTGTATGATGGCAGAGACGAACCAGAAGTAAAAATTATTGATGTATTTATTTGCAAACTACGCAAAAAGCTCAGCAATGCAGCTGGAGGAAAAAATTACATCGAAACAGTCTGGGGACGTGGATATGTGTTGAGAGAGAACGCAAAAGACGAAACATGTGAGTATCTCGAAACAGCATAAAGGTGAATTTTGGTATGATGGTTATACGTAGGGGAGAAACCGTCTTTTCTCCCCCCCTGCTTACTTGCTTAGCTTACTGATTATCAATAAGAAAGATTCTCGTACTTAAATTGCATCCAAAAACTGATTTTCATCTTTCGATTTTTGCATTTGTGGCAATTCTCTCATTGCGAATCGAAGAGTTTCGCGGTTAAAAGGTTTGAGTAAAAAGCTATTCGCTCCAGCTCTAGCACCAGCGATCATTTTTTCAAAATCCACCTCCATGAGAAGATAGTAGACAAATACGTCAGTGCCCAAAGGCATTTGTCGAACGTGAGCAATAAATTCTAGAACGCCTTCCATAGATTCATCGATAACCAAATAATTTGGCAACAATTCTTTCTCGCAGAACTCCCGCGCCTCACATACACTAGTAGCTTCAAAAACCATAAAACCAAAATCGTTAAAAAGATGCCTCCCCACTTTTCTAACAATATGAGAAGAATCAACTAAAAGAAGGCTATCCATAAAATCACTCCTTAGTATTGAACATAAGCCCATTCTCTCACAATAATCCTAAACTATTCCTACTATAATCAAATTAAATACAACTAAAAATATTTTGATTTATTTTTCCAATAACGCTGACAATACAACATTGTGATCATCGATAATCTCAGGCAATAATCTAATTTTATTTTCATGAGCCAATAAAATAACATAATAAAATTGGATATCATGTGAATCAATTGTCGACTCTACATTGCCATCTACGATCTGAGTAAATTTTTCAGGAAATCGCGCTAAATTGCCATTTATTTTCAGAGAAAAAATATTTTCGTTTTTTGAATCTTGAACAGATATCGTCACCTTGCCTCCCCTAGGAAGAGAAGCGTGCGCTACCATAAAAAGATTAAGCAGAATCTTAGCTCTTTCCCTAGAAAGATCTATTTTCTCGCCCGTCCAAGACACTTGAACCCTCTTATCAACAGCAATAAAATCTTCAATAACTTGTTCGATATCCCCCAAACCAATTAAAGAATCAACGGATCCAGTATAACCAAAAGCCAGTCTCATAAACTTAAGGCGAATGATAGCACTCATACTACTTAAACGAATAAGTTGCATGACTTCATCTTCAATCCCTACCTCATCCAATAATTCTAAACTATTATGAATGGCACCTATCGGCGAAATAATATCGTGACAAATGCGGCTGCATAACAGTGCAACAAGATCCATTGAAGAAAGATTAAAACAAATATTTTTAGCCACAGATGTTTTCTCCTCAAAAGTTCATCAAATTTCCATTGAAATACCGCTATTTACCCAAATTCTTCTTTCTTGTTAAAACTGAATCACCAGTATGAATAATCATATTATAGGTTGTTAAAACAATTCTAGGTATAATAATTAGAAATCATCCCCTGATAATACTCACTTGTTGTATCCTACTCCGTGGATGAAAATATTTTCCCACAAAAATCCTGTAATCTTCAAGATAATAAACTCAATCACCCGTTATAAATAATCTCTTTGACAATTAAATGAATTTTGACCAAATGATTATTACATTCATGCATAGGACTGTTTGTTGTTCAGAACACCTTATATAATCAATAAAGAGATAGAAAATTGCCTGACAAGAAGCCTTTGAAATCCCTATTAAATACTGATTCTATCCTTATGATTTAAGACGAAAACGCAATAACTTTCTAAAAAAACACCATACCTCTGCACTTGTTGTTTATATACCAATTAATACACTGTTCATTTTCTTTTAAAATGAGTAGTATTGCTACACAGTTAGTTGTTACGAGGTATAGATTTGTTTTATGATAGCAGGGAAAAAGAGGTTTTTTTAGAGTCCGAAGTCGTACACAACATTCGTCTTCAAATAGAGGAAATTTCCGCAATATTATCTAAAAAATCAAGAGACACCCCAAATCAAGAAATACGCACAAAAATATATATTATTACTGCGCGTATCATAGCATTAATCGTTTTCCGCGAAGGGGAAAAATCTCTTATATTTGATTTGCTTAGAACAAATCAAAAAACCAATAGCTCATTGACACAAGCAATAATACAAGAAATTGATACATTGCAACATCAGTGTAAGTCGATTGAAAGAGATTCATAAATTTCACTATGAACCATTTTATTCAGTATACCGATTCAAAAAACATAAACGTGATATATAAAATCTATATCGTCTCGGAATAATTAGGACTTTCACGTGTAATTTTCACATCATGTACGTGTGACTCTCGTAAACCAGCAACAGAAACACGAATAAAATTTGCTTTTTTCTGAAACTCTTCTATATTTGAAGCCCCTACATATCCCATAGAAGACTTAAGCCCACCCGACATCTGATGAAGAACCGATGCTATAGGCCCCTTATAGGGTACTCGACCCTCTATACCTTCAGGTACTAATTTTAATACGTCGGTTACTCCATCCTGAGAATAACGCGCAGAAGATCCACGTTCCATAGCAGCAACAGATCCCATCCCCCTGTAAGATTTAAAGGAGCGTCCTTGATAAAGAAAAATATCCCCCGGACTTTCGTCAGTGCCCGCAAGCAAAGACCCTATCATTACACATGCAGAACCCGCGGCAATTGCTTTAGCAATATCACCAGAAAATCTAATACCTCCATCAGCAACAATCGCAACACCAGCACGCTCCGCTACTTCAACAACCGACATAATAGCAGAAAGCTGCGGACAACCAACTCCTGTTACAACCCTAGTTGTACAAATTGATCCAGGACCTATACCAACTTTTATAATGTCAGCACCTGCATCAATCAATGCCAATGCCCCTTCAGCAGTAGCAATATTTCCTGCCATCACCAACAAAGAAGGAAAGTTTTTCTTAATTTGAACCACTGCATCCAAAACCTTTTGAGAATGTCCATGAGCAGTGTCAACAACTACTAAATCAACATTCACATCAAAAAGAGGACCTACTCGATCTGCAATATCCTTCGCTACTGAAACAGCAGCTGCAACTCGTAAACGCCCTTTACTATCCTTTGTTGCATTTGGATTAAGCTGTGATCTTTCTATGTCTTTGACGGTGATCAATCCTATACAACAACCATCATCATCAACAACAAGCAATTTTTCAATTCGGTGTTGATGAAGCAACGCCTTGGCATTTTCTAGATTGACTGTTTTCTTCACCGTAATCAAATTTCGAGTCATCAATTCGCCTACTGCTTGCTGAGCATTAGAAGCGAAACGTACATCTCGATTAGTTAATATACCAACTAATTTTCCAACATCAGATTCAACAACAGGAATGCCTGATATACTATATTTTTTCATCAAAGCCAATGCATCTGCCAATGTGGCGTAAGGGGAAATGGTCACAGGATTAACAACCATCCCACTTTCAAATTTTTTGACCTGATGTACTTGGGCAACTTGCTCAGAAGGAGAAAAATTTCTATGTATGACACCTAAACCACCTGCTTGTGCCATTGCTATAGCGAGACGCGAATCAGTCACCTGATCCATAGCAGCTGACATAATAGGCAAATTCAAGGTAAAATCCTTTGCTATTCGTGTAGATATATCAATATCTCTTGGCAAAACATTAGAAAATTCTGGCCGCAATAAAACATCATCAAATGTTAGTGCTACACCGCCTACATTATTTTCAATAATTCTCGCCATCACAAACTCCTATTGAAAATTTCTATGCCTTTAAAAACGGAACTTTATTGATATTGATAAAAAAAATCAATGATTACACGAGAAATTTATGAGACGAAATAGTCAATTTCACAAAAAACATACAACACGATTCAAGGGTCAGGATACTCCAAAAATTACCTTCACTTCAATAAAATATTTAATGAAGTCTAAAACTATTTTATCTCTTTTCTAAAAAAGTATCATCACACTTAACAAACAAATACTCGCATAGTTTATATTTAATTATAATGTTCGTTAAAAAATGATAATTATGGAGTTAAATCAAATACTTACCGCCCCCTTACCTTTAAATAACAGCGATGAAATCCCATTGATTCTACGATACTTTTTTGAAACCCCTCCCGCACCTTTGAACACTGAAAAAGGAAGGAAAAATCATATAAGTAAGAATGGTTAGATAGTATAGCTAGACAATTTATAAAGATTACACATTTTTAACTTTAGTAACAATTAGAGATATACAAACATTGACTCAAAAAGGCGAATACCTGACTATATAGCAACTATAACGTTATTTTTACATATCAAGAGATAAGTAATGTTTCGTAACTTTTTCTTAGGATTGAGTATTATACTCATGATTGCAGGATATCCTGCTTTTGCGTATAAGACCAATACATGCCATGGATATGGGACGCACGGTTGTAAAAATGTCTAAGTCAGGGGTTATTTCAGAAAAAACGGGACTTATGTCCGCAGTTATTATAGAGCCGCCCCACATTATAAACATTATAAAAATTATGAATATTATAATGATTAAATCGGCTAGACTGGGTTTAAACCTTTTCTTCTAAAATATTTTACGTGTGAACCAAGAACCGAGAATACAAGCAGTGGTATCTTGTGTTAACGGGGATAATAGAAAAAAGATCTTCGACCAAAGATTATTTTTCATAGATGAGTAAAGTAGAGAAAAAAATTTTGAAAGTCGGGTCAATGGGTATCACAAGGATCAGGTTTGAAATGGGATTGCGCCATAAAAATCATCCTAAAAAAGCATTGAAACCAAGCTGTAATCTTTCAACCATAATTCCACAAACGGTCTCTTTTGAACTAATTAATAATTTAAATTACAGTGTATCAACTAATGATAAACCATTTACTTACCCATCTAGAGGTGCATCTTCTAGCGATTTACCAATAAAAGGATTGATTTAATGAATGCCAAGGGATTAATAGTAGCTTCTATAATATCATCAACCGCTATAATGAGTAGCTGTTCTTATTCTTGGAATCTAAAGCACGCAATTAGAAAGATAGAAATAGCAATAAAGGAACAATAAGATCCTAGAATCGCCACTAAAAGAAGCTGAAAAGCAAAAAGAAATTGTTACTAAGACGGTAAAATGCTGCTCAATATATCAATACGAAAAGATTGTGTAGTATAGAAACTACGAAAGCAACAACGGTGCAAAAAATAACCCGTCAAAGGTTTAAAAAATATTGACGGAATACGCCATTTGGAATTACAAAAATAGCTATTTCACTATAAAATATAGAAATATGGTAGAAGAGCCATTCTTTATGCCTAAAGAGAAACAGAATATGAAATTCTAATTTCCTTGGACGGCGGCTTGATGTAAAAAGCAAGACCAGATCGTTAATTCGTAGCGAACTTATGAGATTCCTTGTCGTCTACTCTACTATATACCATCTCCCATACCAAATGATACACAAAATCAGCACACAGAAAACGACGAAAACTTCAAACTTCCAAGCCTATCCCTACTGAGAAAAAATCTAATAACAATGATTAATTAAAGATTTAAATGCAATATTTGATTCTTGAACAGAAGAAAATTCTATTGCTATTCCTCCAGGAAAAATTCTCACAACACGACCTAAAATATCATTAAAAAGAACCTTAGAAAACATCTCTATCTGCAAATCCACACTCACAGAAACTCCTGATTCTGATATATCTATTACCTTGCAAGAATGTTTAGTGTTATCATTTAAAACCAACTGAGCATCGACTTCTCGATCTCGAGTGATCTTGCGACCATACGCTCGACAATCTTGAAGATGCAAATCATCCTTATTAGCTAGCCATATAAGTTTATCCGCTAATTTTCTTCTTTCATTTTCAGAAGTAACGATTCTTACAGCATACCCTCTATTGCTATCAAAATTTACAACCTTACCTTCTATACGACCTACCTTTTCAACAAAAACGATAGACCGTTCTCCGACAAGAAACATCGGAACATCACAAACAATACAAAGCCCTCCTGGGGATATTTCTCGTACGATACAGTTATATTCTGTACCGTCAAACAAGAGAAAACGACCTTTAAGATCCACTTTGACACGTTGAAATGCACGCTGATCTATAAACTGTAAATTATGGATTCCTCGATACATGGTAAAACTCTCTGATCATCTGAAGTTATGTTAGAGTTGTACACCTTATATCTTAAAAATATATTATTTCAGAATATGAATTCATTGACTACAGTTTTATGTCTTTTATAGTTACCAAAGACTGGCATCATCTATTGAGCAAAATAATCTTCTTTATTTGTTCTCTTGTATGTAGTTGTATGGACTATCTATATGGAATAATCTTATCTATTAGAATAGAAAAATAATGTCGCAAATTTCCTGTAGCAAGATTTGATGTACGTTAAACAATAATCTCAACAGCATTACTAAAAATACAAGTCATACCATGGCGAGAGCCATTTCGTTTCACGCAACATTTAATCAAACAGAATGACCACTTGAAATTACAATAACTAAAATCTATGAGTTTTAAAAAGATCTCTTAGAAAACAATAAAATATACACTACCGTTGATTATGGGTCATTTTAAGGAAAAAATCCGTTTTTCCCTTATCTCTACTAAACTCACCTGTAAAAGCCGTAGTCACTGTAGTTAAACCATCCCGTTTAATTCCTCTCATAGACATACACATATGCTGTCCTTCAATTAAAACAGCTACTCCCTTAGAATCAGTACTACTCTCTATTGCATGGGCGATCTGCATCGTCAACCGCTCTTGTATCTGCAAACGACGTGAATAAACTTCTAAAATACGAACCAATTTTGACAAGCCAATCACATGTTTTTTAGGGATATATGCAAGATGGATTTTCCCCCAAATAGGCAAAATATGGTGCTCACAATACGAAAAAAAAGATATATCTTTTATTAAAACCATATCTTGATACTTGGATGCTTCCCCAAAATGAAAACGTGATGTATCCTGAGTGGTAGGGATCTGTTTATAACCTGCAAAAAGCTCTTTATACGACTTTATAACACGATCAGGCGTATCTTTAAGCCCCTCACGATCTGGATCATCACCAATCCAACGTAAAATAACCCTTATCGCTTCTTTGGCTTCCTCAACGGTCGGCTTTTTTAATTTCATATTAAAAACTCCAGTCCTTAAACACTTAATCCTTTGAGATTAAAATTGTATTCAAAAGGCACAAAAACCCGTAACATTTAGCCACGCATCTTCGCACATTATTGCCAATAATGCAAAATAGAAAATCCTATTTTTCTCGAAAAATATTTTTTAGAATCTTCCGAATATAAATTTTATCATGTACTATGAGTGCAAAG